>JAYSRU010000073.1:0-16701 GCA_043720875.1 Crocinitomicaceae bacterium | reverse complement strand
TGAGTGTAGCGGGAAGCTTACTAGATCAAAATTTAGGTGAATTAAATCCTAATGAAATTGCAGCTGCAATCAATGATGCATTTGCTGGAAAGGCTTTTAGAGTTGAACCAGAACAAGCAAATGAATTAATTCAAAATTTCATTCAAGAGCAAAACGATAAAAAATTCGGTGATGTAAAAGCGGATAGCTTATCTTTCTTGGATCAAAACAAAACAAAAGAAGGAATTACAACAACCGATTCTGGTTTGCAATATGAAGTGATCACAAGTGGAGATGGCAAAATGCCGGCTGCAACTGATATGGTTTCGGTGCATTACCATGGAACGTTGATCGATGGAACAGTATTCGATTCTTCGGTAGAAAGAGGAACTCCAGCTCAATTTGGATTAAACCAAGTAATTAAAGGTTGGACAGAAGGCTTACAATTAATGCCAGTAGGAGCGAAATACCGTTTTTACATTCCTCAAGAATTGGCTTATGGTGCAAATCCTCATCCAGGTGGAGCAATTCAACCATTCATGGCATTAGTTTTTGATGTTGAGTTGTTAGAAATCTTAAATTAAGAACATGAAAATTTTATCCCTAATTTTTCTGGTAACAGTGCTTTTTGCATGTGGAGCGAAAGAGGAAGAAGTTGCACCTGTGGAAATTGTAAAGTTTGCAAATCAAAAGGACAAGCTTTCTTTTGCTGTTGGTGCCAACCAAGCTGGATTGCTTTCCGAATCGAATGATCCCAATTTTGCGAGCTACGATAAAGAACAATTGTATGCCGGATTTAACGATGCCGTAATGAATAATGTTGCTTTTGGTGAAGAGTGTAAACAATCGCTTACGAGCTTGTTCGGACCTTACAACCAATCGTTTGATAAGAAATACTTGAAAGCAGGAAGTAAGTGTTTGGGTGTTTTTGGTGGAACCATGTTTATTACCGGTTGGGAAAAACAAATGCCATTAGCGATGTTGAACATGAAAATGGTTTTGAAAGGATATAAATTAGGTTTATCAAAACAAGACACAGCTTCTTTAGCTAAAACAGAGCAAATGATTTTAGTATCGAACGTGTTGAACGATATGATGATGAAGAATAACGATGATTTCATGGCTAAAATATCAGCAAAACCAGGATTGATTAAATTACCTTGTGGTGCTTTGGTTGAAACTGAAAAAGCGGGTACAGGTGCTTTGGTAAAAACAGGTTCTACGGTGACAGCTCATTATATTTTAATGAATGCTTCCGGGGATACTATTCAATCGTCTTATGATGCAGTAAAACAAGGTCAACCAATTCCAGAGTTTTCATTATTGCAAGTTATACCAGCATGGCAAGAAGGAATTCCAACCATGAAAGTAGGAGGAGAATATAGAATTTATTCACCTTACCAAGCCGCTTATGGTGCGCAAGGTCAGGGAAATGATATTCCACCATACTCTGCGTTACAATTCTACGTTAAAGTTGTTGGAACAAAGTAATTTCAAAGCTTGAAAAAAGAATTAAATAATACTAAAGTGAAGCGTTGGTCAATGATCGTTGCTTCACTTTTTATTTTATTCTTATTTCTACCGTCATTGGGTGTATCCTTAATTTCTACTTATCAAATAAAACAGGTAAGGTCTGAAATGAAGACTAAATTAAAAAAAGGTGCCCCGAAAGAATTAATACAACAAATAAGTTTAAGTAAAAAAGAATTAGCTGAACTTATTTGGATACGTCCTACCAAAGAATTTCGATTGAACGGTAAATTGTACGATGTTATTGAACAAGTAAAGAACAAAAAGCGAGGTGTAATAATTACTTGTATTTCTGATACAAACGAAGATATTCTATTTGTTCATTTAGATGATGTTGTTAACAAAGAAGCGAAAAAACAAGGAATTACCGTAAAGTTATCTCAACTCATATTTCCAATTCAAGCAATTGACGAGACTTCCGTGATCGTTGCTGAATTGCACGAAAATCATACAGCTATTTTTAATTATTTACCTCCGTCTTGTGATCGCGTAATATTTAGTCTCCTGAAGCCCCCAACCGTTTAAATTAATACATACTTTTGGTTCGGATTAATTTTGAATCAAGGCTTTGCGTTAGGCGCTGTATCTTAATTTACATTGTCTGCGTTCCATTTTTTTATAGTTTTGAACCTTTTTTGGTGTATGACACAGCCTTGACTTGTTGTGCAAAGAACTGTATGTATTAATTTCAAGATGAGTCACAGGTCTTGGTTACAAAATTTAAATATGAAAACAATATTATTAAGTGCATTTGCACTAATATGTGCAAGTTTTCAAGCACAAACTACAATTACGGTTGTAGATAAAACAACCCTTCAACCCATTGAAGGAGTAATCATAAGTATAGGGAATCCAATAGAAACTACGATACTTGGAAAAACAAATGAGTTCGGACTTGCACTAATAGCAGCACAGAATAGCGGAAATTTTATAATGTATGAGGTTGCGGGTTATTTGAAAATAGGTGTCAGTTTTGAAAATAGTATTTCTGCACCGGTTGAAATGACAAAAACGTTTAACTCATTGGAAGATGTAATTATTTCAGGAACACGTTTGGAAGAAATGAAAAAACATATTGCTCAGCCAATTCAGGTAATCAAAGCAAGTGATATTGTTTTTCAACAACAATCAACGGTGCCTGATATTTTGCAAAATAACGGAAATATTTTCATGCAAAAGTCTCAACTTGGTGGTGGTTCACCAATCATCCGGGGTTTTGAAACGAACAAAGTATTACTTGTTGTGGATGGTGTGAGAATGAACAACGCAATATACCGAGGTGGTCACTTGCAAAATGCGCTGACTATTGACGGAGGAATGTTGGATAAAATCGAAGTGGTTTACGGTCCAAGTTCAGTAATGTATGGATCAGATGCTCTGGGAGGTGTAATGCATTTCGTTACTAAAAAACCAGTATTATCACTAACGGATAAAGTACTGGTTAAGGCAAACGCATATACACGTTACCAAAGTGCTACAAATGCTTTTCAAGGAAATATCAACATCAATGTTGCAAATAAAAATGTAGCTTCATTAACGTCATTTTCATATTCAATGTTCAATGATTTACGTCAAGGTGCTAAAATAGATAAATACGATACTGCTTCATGGAATAGAAACTGGTACGCTCAAAGAATAAATGATAAAGATTCGATGGTCATGCAGAAAGACAGTAATATTCAAACGGGTTCCGGCTACACGCAAATGGATTTTTTACAAAAATTGTTGATTAAACAATCGGATAAAGTACACCATTTAGTGAATTTTCAATTTTCAACTTCGGGAGATGTTCCTAGGTATGATCGTTTATCTATTCTAAGTGGAACGAAACCAAAATTTGCTGAATGGTATTACGGACCACAAAACAGATTAATGCTCTCCTATCAATTACAACTTACAGGTAAAACAAAGTTGTATGATGCGGGAAATATTACGGCAGCGTTTCAACATATTGAGGAAAGTAGAATTAGTAGAAGATTTAACAAGCCTGACAAAGAGTCGAATTTTGAAAACGTTTATGCCTATTCAATCAATACTTATTTCAATAAAAAATTAGGTAAATTGGAGTTGAATTATGGTGCCGAAGTTGTATTGAATGATGTGAAATCTACCGCGAATACTACAGATATTAGTTCTGGAGTTGTTTCTAAATTAGTTACGCGTTATTCAGACGGTGGTTCGAAATACAATAGCTTCGCGGCTTATTTGGGTTCAATATATAAATTGACAAATAAGATAACGTTAAATGCAGGAATCCGTGCAAGCAATGTTATCCTAAACGCAAAACAAATTGACACCACGTTTTATGCCATTCGTTTACCAAACAATTCAATTAAGCAAAATTCTAAAAATGTTACTGGAAACATTGGTATTATCTTATTGCCGAATAGAAACACTAAGGTTTATAGCTTAATTTCTACAGGATTCAGAGCACCGAATTTAGATGATTTATCTAAAATTTTCGAAACAACTGCTGGTAACATCATTGTTCCAAATTATAATTTAAAACCAGAAACGACATTGAATGGTGAAGTTGGATTTTTTGCTCGAATTAGCAATGTGGTAAGTGTTTCTACGAGTGCGTATTATACGCGTTACATGAATGCGATTACATTAGGGAACGGAACATTGAACGGTGCTGACTCTATTGTTTTGCCTGGAACAACAACCATGTCACAAGTGCAATACAATACCAATGCCTTGAAAGCATACATAGGTGGTATCGAAAGTTCAATCTCAGTTAAACCAATTACGGGTGTAGATATTAGTTCAACGATTACATATACACGTGGAAGAATTATGTCGGGAGCAGCTTGGGGAACACCTTTGGATCATATTCCACCATTATTTGGAAGAACAAGCGTGTCTTACACAATGAAGAAACTAAGAGTAGAATTAGGATCGGCATATTCTCATTGGAAAAGAATTTCTGACTACCGATTAAATGCAGAAGATAACGAAGCTAATGCAACAGCTGCAGGAATGCCAGCTTGGGCTACCTTCAATTTTAGAGCAGCTTACCAAATCAATAAAGTATTTGGAATTCAGGCAGCTGTAGAAAATATTACAGATATAAGATACAGAACATTTGCATCAAATATTGGAGCACCAGGGCGTAACTTCATTGTTACGTTACGTGGTACTTTTTAATAAAATTTCTGGTATGAAAAGGGTTTATTCTAATAGAGTAAATCCTTTTTTTAGTATAAATATTGCTAATGGTGGAATATTTCTTTTCCATTCGCAGGCTCGATGTTTCATTTTTTGTACATTTGGTTATCACAATACAGTATTGGAGAAATAATATATCGAGCATGAACAAATACCTACTGATCACATTACTCGTAATTTGCATCAAGCAATCCTACGCACAAATTGTAACTACTGAATTTGGCGATATCCAAGGCTCAGTAAATGGTGCGGTAACCCAGTTTTTAGGAATTCCCTTTGCAAAACCACCCGTAAACTCCTTGAGATGGAAAGCGCCCGAAACGCCAACCGCATGGGCTAGTGTGCTTGCAACAACAAGTTATGCACCGGTGTGTCCTCAGAAATCATTTGCGCAAGGAAGCACTGCGTTTACCTATCAAGGCAATGAAGATTGTTTGTATTTGAACGTTTGGACACCCCAAACAGGAGCAGGTACACGTCCAGTTATGGTCTTTATTCATGGCGGTGGAAATCAACAAGGTGGTGCGAGTGAGACAGGCGGAGGTATGCAAATGTATTTTGGAAAAAACATGGCAGAACGAGGAGATGCTGTTATCGTTACTATTCAATACAGACTTGGTCCTTTGGGTTTTCTTGTCCATCCAGGATTAGAGCCTGAAACTACAACGAATACTTCAGGGAATTATGCAGTTTTGGATCAAATTTTAGCATTGAAATGGGTTCAAAATAACATAGCCAATTTTGGAGGTGATCCTAGTAAGGTAATGATTTTTGGAGAGAGTGCTGGTGGAGTAGATGTAGGAAATTTGATAACATCGCCATTGGCCGTGGGATTGTTTCAACGCGCATGTATTCAAAGCGCTTCACCTGTTGTCGGAATTTATAACACTGTAAAAAACGCTGGGATTACTTTTGTAGATAGTTATACCACAACTGGAACAGATGTGCAAAAAATTGCATTTATGCGAACGCTAGTAAGTGATAGCGTGGTGAAAAACAATGTAAGTCCCTTGAGTGGTGGAGTTGTTGGAATGAATTGGTCGGCTGTAATGGATAATTATGTTTTCGAAAATTATGTGGTTCAAAACTTTCAAAATGGAACCTTCAATAAAGTTCCAGTCATGATTGGTTCGAACGAAGATGAAATGAGTTTGTCCGTTCCTCCAGTTGTTACACCAGCAATGGTCACTTTACTCATCAACGCTTATATTCCCTTAGCATTGCAAGCGCAAGCAAATGTACTTTATCCTCCAGGGGCAACAAACGCTGTAGCTAAAAAATCGTATATTGATTTCTTATCAGATAAACAGTTTACCGTGAATGCGAGAAGAACTGCACAATGCATCAGTCAAAATCAAAATGAGCCGGTTTGGCGCTATTTCTTCACCCATAAGCATACTGTTGCTCCATTAATACCTTATGGGAGTTATCATGGAATGGAATTATTTTACGTCTTCAATACTTGGGAAAATGCAACTTTAGGAACAGGGCCGTTTTTCGCAGCAGCGGATGATTCGGTTCAAAATGTTATGTTGGATTATTGGGTGAATTTTGCCAAAACGGGTAATCCAAATGGCGCCGGATTGGTTACTTGGCCACAATATCAAAGTGCAACGGATAGTTACCTGGAAATTAAAGCGACTCCAAACGGAACTCAAACCGGACTACGTACGATTGTATCAGATTTTTGGGATGATGTTTCTAATTTTGTGGTGTGCACTATTTCATTAACTATAAAGGAAGCTGATTTGATGGGTGAAATGATAGTGTTTCCAAATCCAACTAATGGAAATATTAGTATTGCTATTGATGCAACTCAGGGTGATTATATAACGCGTGTTTTCGACCTAATGGGTAATTTGGTACTGGAAAATAAGAACGCTGCTACAATTCATTTGGCAAATTTAGCCAATGGAGTTTATACAATTAAGGTGCAGCAAAATTCAAGCAACTGGCAAACCAAATTAATTTTAGCTAGTGAGTAGAAAATAGTAATCGTGTTTTCTTAGTTGCGTAATAACAAAATCATTGCTTTAGAATACGTGAAGAAAAAACTTTATTTGGTGTGCTAATAACCAAGGAATAAATACCAGGTGTAAGATTTTCGTTGGGAAGAAAGGAAAGTGTGTTTTTGCTATTGGCAACAATCGAGTGTGTTCCAAGTTCTGTTTTTCTTCCTAATAGATCAATGAGTTCAATTTGAATAGTTTCATTGCTTGTGCTTAGTAGATTTATTGAAAAACCAGCGTTGAAAGGATTTGGCGAAACACTAAATGCAAGGTTAGCATCTTTGTTTTCGGCCGAAATCCCAACCAAGCCTTTAAGTAGAGAATCTGCTGTGCAAAAATTCGGAATACCGTAACCCATGATTGAATCGGGGAGTAAATATTGACTAGCACTCCATTGAATTGCGAATATCAGATCCATGTTGCTAGCCAAAGGATTTGCTTGCCATAAACACGCCACTGCTCCAGCTGTAATGGGGGAAGAAAAGGAGGTTCCGTTTACCCAAATTATTCCAGCAGAATCATCCGCAACTACAGCGAAAACTCCCTTTGCACAAGTGTTGGGTTTAATCCGATTATCAAAAGTGTTCCCCCTTGAACTAAACCCAGCAATTACTCCATTTATATCAACTGCGCCAACCGTTAAAACACTATCCGCATCCGCAGGAGCGCCTATTTTGAATATGGGTGGACCGCCAGAATTACCAGCGCTATTGGTGACGAATATTCCTTTACTCGCCGCCAAATCAGCAGCATTTGTTATGATCGTTGTGTTTCCATCCAAATCTGAATAAACATGATCGCCAATGCCACCATCAAACTTGATGTAACCCAAGGATGAATTAATAATATCTGCACCTACACTGTCTGCAAACTCAGCGCCCAATAACCAATAATATTCTTCCACCAATGTTTCTGTATTGGCATCTTCGGTGCGAAGTAGCCAAAACTTTGAACGCAGTGCTGTACCAACCAATTCTCCAGGAAGGTGACCAGCAATGGTTGACATTACATACATTCCATGCGCATCATCTTCATAAACCGAATTTCCGCCAGATACAAAATCTCGTGTACCCAGAATTTGATTGTTGGCGCGCATGGAATCGAACGCATGAATAGTATCTAAGTTGAAAAATCCTGCATCCAACACTGCAATAGTTAATCCTTGCCCAATAAATCCTTTTTGGTGCATACAGTCAACACCAATTTGGTTCGATTGCCAATAGGATGGGCCATAATTGTAAGTTGTTTTTTCTGATGATTTTTCATCCAATCCCACTTTATCTATGGCTTGAATATTAAATTTGTTGGGTGAAGAAGGAAAGATTTGATCAGCTGCCAACAGAATAATTTCTTTTACACAAGGCAAAGAAGTGATTCGGCTTTTGTCAAAGTTTTCGGGTAGATTTACAGTTATTGAGTTCAACCATTTTGATGCATTTTGAGCCGTTATTCCTAAACTGTTTACTTGCGTGATGTATGCAGAATTCACTGGTAAATCGCTCAAGTTTATAGCTATGTTTTGATTCTTTCTACGGTCTATTGATTTTTCAGATAGAAATGACTTGGCATCTTTTAAATCAAATGTAGAGTTGGCTTTGTCTTTGAAAATTACAAGATAAGTTCCTTTTTGTTGCGCGATGGAATGGCTAACGGTAAGAACTAATAAACAACCTAAAAGTAGAATTTTTGACATAAATATTTTTGTAGGATACTTAGTAATAACGAAAGAGAGAATGATTAGTTGTATGCATCGAATATATTACTGTTTTGAAACTAGTTTTGAAAGTTGTTCTCCAACTAAGCTGCCTATTGCAACACCCATTCCTCCCATTCTTACACCTGCAAAAACGTTAGCCGAAATCTTTTCAATAATGGGCTTTTTTTCGTTTCCTACTCCCATAATTCCAGCCCAATAATAGTCAATTTCAAAGTGAGTATCAGGTAATATGACTTGTTCCAATAATGTCGCTAGTGCATTTTTTATAAGGTCTGTAGTTCCAATAATAGGGGTGGTTTCTCCTTTAAAATCAAGGTTTCGGCCTCCTCCAAGTAAAACTCGGTCTCCAATATTTCGGAAATAATAATATCCAGCATCATAATGAAAAGTGCCTTCCAACTTTAAACCCTTAATCGGTTTAGTAATCAGCACTTGAGCACGTGCAGGCTTTAAGTTAGCTTTTGGCAAAAACTGACCAGCAAATCCGTTGGTGGTGATGCAAACATTTGTTGCTAAGATAGCACCAATATTGGTGGTTAGATTCACGTTGCTTTGTGTATCATTTATTTCTAGAACGTTTATTCCGCCTAACAGTAGAATTGAGTTTTGAGCAAGTTTTTGATGAAAATGCACCATCATTCTACCCGTGTCAATCATGCCTTCTTCTTTATTGGAAATAGCATTTTCGATAGTTCTAAAACCATAGCGTGACGAAGGGTTATCGACAGCATAAATATTTTTGATTCCACTGATTTTTTCAAGTTCAGTATTGAAGTAATCTAATTTTTCTAGGGAAGCGGAATAAATTTGGTTTTCTTTGGCGGTAAAAAGGTCGTGCGATCCAGTTTTTTTATAATGTATGATGTTTTCAGGACAATGAGAAAGCAATTGTTGTAATCCTTCCCACCGCATGGCAACAGTATCCCAAACAATATTCGCTGGCATTGAGTTAAGATCGGAAACTAATTCTGATGCACTTCCGAAACAGGCAAAACCCGCATTTTTGGTACTAGCCCCTGCCGGTAAATAACCTTGCTCCAACAGTAAGATTTTAGCATTAGGATGCTCTTTTCTAAGTGCAAGTGCAGTGGTGCAGCCCACAATTCCAGCTCCAATTACTAAGAAATCAATTCCCGTAAAATATTGGTCTTTTTCCCAAAAACTTAATTGATCAATGGTAAGCATGTTACATTTTCAACATTAAATATTGATACAAGGCAAGCATCGAAGCGATATCTTTTTTAAATACTTTTTCGGTTGGCGTGTGTACATTATTTTCTGCAGCGCCAATAAAACACCAATCAATTGGAATTCCTGTTTTTTGTAAGGCACTGCCATCGCTACCGCCAGCAGATTCAACTTCTAATTGAAAACTAACGCCAGATTCTTTGGCTAATGCAATAATACGATTCAAATAGCTTCGGCGCGGAATACTGCTGTCGCGCATTGAAATTGCAACACCTCCATTGTGTTGAACGCCATCAGTCACCCAAGTAATATCCGAAATTAATGCTTGGTCTAATCCATAGGTGTCTAATAAATAACGCGCACAATAACCAACGGTATTGCCGCCATGTTCTTCATACGTTGAAAAGACTAGTGCACCATCTTCTAATGTTTCGGCAACTTTCATTGCGTTCCAAACACCCAATCTATTGTCCATATACGGACTTTGAATGGCTTCGTCTGTTTCTATGAAATTGGGTTTAAAGGTAAGGATTGTACCACGCTCAATTGTACGTTCAAAAATGGCGCGCATTTGTTTGCTGCCATCTTCATGTTCGATGAGTTGCAATTCGGTTTCAATTTCTCCAATGGCGTCGCTACCAACAAGCTTGTTGCCATCTATGGTTGCAGGACCTCCGATTTTTATTAAGTCGTTGTTGTACCCAACCGTATAGCCAATACTATCAATGTGAGCATAAATTGCAGTTCTAGGTTTGCCAAATACTACTATCAAACAATCTCCAAATCCTTTACCGTATATTAAGCTTGGCTTATTTTTAAATTTGGTTCGATCTGAAAAGTAATTGATTAAAAAATCACGAATTAGTTGTTCATCGCCTGATGCACCTCTTAATGCGGTAAGTGTTTTTAATAATTCCATGCTGTAAAAATACAGATGATATCTTAACAAATAGCAGTTTTTTGATATTAAAATTGTTCAAAATGAACCAATTGAAAAGAGTGGTGTAATCAATCATATTGCTCACTAAAATTATGAATTATGTCTAGAATTAAAATAACAGCAGTAGTACTCTTTGCTTCGCTTTTAACAGGAATAGAGTCGATTGCACAAGTTGACCCGAATCGTGTTACCATGGTAATTCCTGCCAACGCGAACAAAATTCAAATGGCCATTTTATTTGATGCATCGGGAAGTATGGATGGATTAATAGATCAAGCTAAAGCGAAAATTTGGGGAATCGTGAATAAGCTAGGAACCTTAAGATACCAACGACAAGCACCAATTATTGAAATTGCTGTATACGATTATGGACGAGATGATATTGAGGCAAGTGACAATTATGTGCGTTTGTTAGTTCCATTAACAACTGATTTGGATTTAATTTCTCAGAAATTATTTAGCATAACTACCAATGGTGGGTCAGAATATTGTGGAGCTGTAATGGATAAATCGATAAAAGAATTGAATTGGTCTAGTTCTCCAAATGATTTAAAAATGATTTTTATTGCTGGGAATGAGCCGTTTAATCAGGGGTCAATTGACTACAAGCAAATTTGTAAATTAGCTCAAGCAAAAAATATTTTCATCAATACGATCTTTTGCGGACCTTATCAAGAAGGCGTAACGCAATTTTGGTACGATGGCGCTAAATGTGGAAATGGAGACTATTTCAATATAGACATCAATAATGCAATCAAGCATTACGATACACCTTATGACGCGAAAATAAATGTGTTGAATGATTCATTGAACAAAACTTATTATGGATACGGAAGATTAGGAAACGAAAAAAAGATGATGCAAACGAATGAAGATTCAAATGCTGGATCTGTTTCTCAAGAAAGTAAGACAGAAAGATCAATGGCAAAATCTAGTGCAAATTATTCGAACGCTTCTTGGGATTTGTTGGACGCCGTAAAATTAGAAGGAAAGGATATTACTACAATGAAAGAAGAGGAATTACCGGTAGAATTTAAGGGGAAAACAAAGGAGGAGAAAACTGCTTTGGTCGCGGCGAAACAAGCTAGCAGGGAAGCCTATCAAAAGGAAATTGGCGCACTTGGAATTCAACGTCAAGCATTTATTGATGAAGAAATTAAGAAGGATAGCGCAAATGGAAAAGCAGATGATTTTGGAACATCTGTCGCTAAAAGCATTTTATTGAAAGCAAAAAGTTTAGGATACGATGTTCAATAATAGTAAGCTAACAATTGCTTAACGAGGATTGAAACGTCAATTTTGTATGTCCTCAAAATAAAATAATAAACGGGGTTCGCTAATTTTTGGTTTTTAGCGGATCCCGTTTTGCTTTGCATAATACTTTGTGAAATTTGTTTTGGGTATATACTTGTTTTGAGACATATTTAAATAGTTTTTATGGTTATAACCCTAAAGTAAATGTATTTTTAACTGTGTTTGTGGTTATAACATTCAAATATACTCAAGAGGTCTTTATTTTTGATAAAACAATTCCAGTCATTATTTAACCTATAATAAAATTAATTAATGGAGGCTAAGCGCTCTTGGAAACTGAGTACATTAATTTATTATGCATGTTTAGTTTGAATTTCCTTAAATTTGACTAATTTTTCTGAAACAATAAATCACACAAAATACGAATTCGGATATGCTTACTACCAAACTTAAGCTAACAGACCAATGGCCGCTCACGTGTTCACGCAAAGGAACGTGTTGCCACGGTAATCTTGTGTTTTTGAATCCATGGGAATTGGTGTGTTTAGCGAAAGAAAAAAAGATAAGTCCAAGAGAATTTAGAGCGCTATATTGTGATCTTGGTGGAATTCGATTGCGTTTTGAAGGCGAGAAAGACCATCGTGGAAAATCTGCCTGTAACCAATATGTAGAAAATTTTGGATGCAGTGTGCATTTGGGTCGACCGTTGGCCTGTAGGTTATTTCCAATTGGGAGACAAATTCAAAGTGAAGAAGTCAACTACATTTTTCAAGGCACAACTTTCCCTTGTTTAGATGGTTGTCCTGAAGTGGTTGAGTTGCCAAATTTGTCCCTGGAAGAATACCTAAAAGGGCAAGAAACGGAACAGTTTGAAAATGCGCAAGATGAATATTTAGAGTTGATGCAAAACATTGCAGATATTGCTTTCACGCTCTTGTTGGATACTGAATTGGCTGCATCTGGAGATCAAAAAACATTGCAAGTTTGGCGAAAACATGGAACGGAATCACCCAATAGTTTAGCAGAAATAATTGGAGAGGAATGGCTGGAAGCATTACTGTTGCCAGATATTTCAAATCATTTGAAAGATTCAACTTCATTTGTTCTAGCCCATAATGAATTGCTGCGAGCAAAAGCCCAAGCCCAATTTGGAGGACTAGAATCTTGTGAAGATTTACACGCAGCAGCTTGTTTAATGATGGCAATTGCTCTATATCTAGCCAAAGGAATAGGAGCAGACCCAAAATCACTTTCCGAACATTGGATAGCAACTGCAATAAGCCATGGAGCGCTAGAATAGTCTTGTTAGGCAATTCTAGTTTTTAGTTTTCTATATTTACAAAAAAAATAGAAATGAAAATTATTGTCGTATTAGCCATGGTAATCATGCGTTTAAACTCATTTTCACAATCCATGCCTAGCAAATTTGTGGCGTTAGATGAAAAACTTAGTACACTTCCTTATGAAGAAAAACTTAATTTGATTAACAATGAAATTAAGAAAAACAATAAGGAACCTTGGTTGTATTGGATGAAAGCGGGTATTTTTGAGATGATGGGTGAGGATGTTAAAACAATCAATAATTATAAACAATCAATAGCAATCGACCCGAATTTTTCTGGCGGACACGCGAGTCTAGCCCGTTATTTGACTAATGACAGCACTCAGTGGGAGACCGCTTTGATTCACATTAATAAAGCAATTGAAATTGAGCCAACTGCAACGTGGTATCACGCGGATCGGGGTACAATTTATTTGTTGCAAAAAAAATATGATTTAGCACTAAAAGATGCAAACATTGAAATAGCATTACCCGATTCTGATCCAGCGCCAGGTTTAATTTTAAAATTCAAAACGTTACATGCATCTAACGCTACCAAAGAATTGAATTCCTATCTTAAGAAACAAGAACTGTCAGGAGCGATGTTCGTAATGTCTACCGAAGATATAATTTTGTTGGCATCGTTATATTCAAAAATGGGAGAAAACCTAAAAGCATGTACCTGTTATAAATCGTTAGAAGAAAACTATATCATGTCTGATTTACCGACACCTGATGATTTGGCGAAGCATTTAAAAAAATGCAAATAAGAGTTTAGCACGTTTATTCTTTTGCTGAACAAACCCTATCTTATAGTTTTTGTCTACTTTTGCAGCATGTTCTTGGAAAAAATTAATGAAATACTTGTAGGCGGGTTAGAGGTCTTAAACTTAACTGAATTGACAGAAGTTGAGGAGAAAACTTTAGCGCGTGTAAAGCAAGGTGGTGATATGACGCTTTTGGCTGGACCAAAAACTGGTAAATCTACAGCAATTGCGTTGGCAAGTATTTTAAAATCGCCGGAATCTTATGAAGGCTCTCCTCGCGTATTGATTTTTTGTAGCACCGTTGCAAAATCGCGTGCATTAACAGAACAATTGAAAAATATGGTGCGTCGTACCGAAATTACGGTTGAGCCAGCAGATGATCAAGGAATGATGATTCAGCAAAGAAATGACATCTATGACGGGGTTGATATTATTGTTGGTAATCCGAAACGTATATTTGATTTATACTTACAAAACGGAATATTTTTGGGTAAACTGAAATTATTAGTAATTGATGATGCGGACGAAACTACCAAAAACATTATGCTAACGCGTCACATCATTCGCTTAGTTGACGTTTTACCGAAGTGCCAGCGTTTAATTTTCACTACCAAAATGACTCCGCACATCCAACTGTTGTCAGAAGAATTGTTGGTTAATTCTTTAGAGGTTAATTTAATCTAAAACTACAACTTCTAATTCTGCAAGCTGTTCCAAGATAAGCAGCTCCTGTGAGTTTGGTATTTCAATGGTAAATGAACAATCTTCAGCCAATTCTTTGTTCGCAATAATGATTTTGTTGGTTTTTAAAAGGGTCATTAAAGTTGGCATTTGCTGATAGCTACACTGAATTTTAATTGTTTTACTATCTTCCTTTTCAATTATTTCTGCGTGAGTTAAGGCATTTTGTGCTGCAGTTTTGTACGCACTTACTAATCCTCCAACGCCAAGGTTGGTTCCCCCATAATAGCGCACTACACAAATGAGCAGATTGGTGAGGTCGAAGGATTGAATTTGGCCATAAATTGGAATTCCCGCACTGTTGTTGGGTTCACCATCATCATTCGCACGGTATTCTTTTTTGTCGGCACCAAAACGGTAAGCAAAACAAACGTGACAAGCTTTTGGATGTTCTTTCTTAAAACGATCGTACCAAATCTTTACTTCTTCTTTTTGCGCGCATGGAATGGCAAACGCAAAGAATTTCGACCCTTTTTCTTGGTAAAATCCTTCAGAAATTGAAGCTATGGTTTTATAGAGATGCATCTTTTCCTTGCACTAATGCGTAGTCCCAATCTTTGAAAACTGGTTCATAGCCTTTGTTTCGAATTACATCAAGAAACGCAGTTGTACTGCGGGTATCATCTATTTCAAATTGTTCTAAACTTGCATTCGGATTGGCGTAACCTCCTGGTTCTGTTTTACTGTCTGCGCTTATCGAAGTAATTCCAAGTTGAATTACGTTGTCTCTAAAATTTTGAGATTCACGCGTTGACATAGATAATTCAACTTCATGATTAAAAATGCGGTAGGCGCAAATAAGTTGCAATAGATCTCTGTCCGACATTTCAGATTTTAGTGGAATTCCGCCAGCACACGGACGTAAACGTGGAAAGCTTATCGCGTATTTGGTTTTCCAATACGTACGTTCGAGGTAATCTAAATGAAGGGCACAGAAAAATGTATCGGTACGCCAATCTTCTAAGCCAAACAATACGCCTAAACCAATTTTATGAATACCTGCTTTTCCTAAGCGATCCGGAGTGTCTAAACGGTATTGGAAATTAGATTTTTTGCCTTTTGGATGGTGAATTTTGTAATCATCTTCATGATAGGTTTCTTGGTAGACCAAAACGGCATAAACTCCTTCATCGTGCAATACTTTGTATTCGTCATAATCCATGGGTTGCACTTCAATACTTATCTGAGAAAAGTAAGGTTTTAAGAGCTGAATGGCATTTCTGAAATAATCTATTCCAACCGTTTTATTGGCTTCACCGGTAACAATCAAAATGTGATCATAACCTAAACCTTTTACAATTTCAGCTTCTTTGATGATCTCTTGATCGGTTAATGTTTTTCTAGGAATTTTAATATCGAGTGAAAAGCCACAATACGTGCAAATATTTTGACATTCGTTACTCAAGTAGATCGGAATGTAAAGATTTATGGTTTTTCCGAAGCGCTGTTGTGTCAAGGTTTTACTTTTCAATGCCATCTCTTCTAGGAAAGGCCCTGCTGCAGGCGATATTAAAGCCTTAAAGTCTTCCAATGAACACTTTTCTTGCAGTAAAGCTTTACGAACATCGTCGCTCGTTTTGGCTTGAATACTTGCTTTGGTTTCGTCCCAATTGTAGTGCTCAAAAATTGAGTTGAATCCGTTTTCTTGAAGTTCCATTAATCTAGAAATGAAGTGAGTGGACTACTTGCAACGGCACGATGAGATTGCACACCTAATCTGCTTTCAAAAGCCAAACGTCCGGCTTCTACGGCTAATTTAAATGCCTTTCCCATTGCAATTGGATCCCCGGCAACTGCAATTGCCGTATTAACTAAAACCGCATCCGCACCCATTTCTAAGGCTTCGGCAGCATGACTTGGACTTCCAATTCCAGCATCTACGATTACAGGAACTTTGGCTTGCTCTATGATGATGCGTAAAAATTCTTTAGTACGCAAACCTTGGTTACTTCCAATAGGTGCGCCTAACGGCATAACGGCGGCAACTCCTACTTCTTCCAAACGCTTACATAAAACTGGATCAGCATGGATGTACGGGAGGATGATGAATCCTTTTTTAACCAAAATTTCAGCAGCTAATAATG
>JAYSRU010000072.1:0-16789 GCA_043720875.1 Crocinitomicaceae bacterium | reverse complement strand
AAATAAATGAAAAGGATTAACATCATCAAATGCATCTAATTAATAAAATTTTATAATATTTAAAAAATATACTATAACTTCCAACACACACCACTACTAAAAACACAACTCAAATGAAAAGAATTTTAACCACCTGTCTTTGTCTGGTTCTAAGCACTATTGCTTACACACAATATACAGAACCTGTTATGTCAATAAACTTGATTGCTAACGATAATATTTCTTCAGTAAATATAGATCAAGAAAAATTCATTGCTTCTATTGGAGAAATTACAAAATATTGTGGCAGTGAGTTCAAAACAATACCTGAAACTCAAAAAATAGGTGTCCTCATTATTTTTCATAAAGAAGGAAAGCCAAGCTATTCCTGTTACTCTGATCCTAAAATAGATGCAACTACTCAGGCAAATTTTTTGAACAGGTTAAATGAACTTACGGTTGAAAACACAAAACTTGTTGATTTTCCAATTTTCATTTCATTAAACACTAAAACCGAAGGCGAAATCACCTCTTTTGAAGATTATATTGATCCCGTTAAACAGAAATTAATAGATTATAAAAATGCTGATTTGACCACTAAATTCAGTCTGAACAAGGCGTATGCGATCAATGAGGTTCTCCCAGTGTTAACCGCATACCAAATTAATGTAGATGCGCAATTTGAAGGAGTTAAAAATTTCGGAAACAGTGTAGCAAAAATAGATTTTAATACACCACTAAATATTAATGAATTAACCAGCAGAAACAAAGATTATTGGCGCGCAACTATGGAAATGAACAGTGGTAATCAGCTTATTCCAATAACTAAGATATTTGGCTTGGTTTCTCAAGGAGAATTCGATTACGCTAAAAAATACATAGAAATCATACAAGTGTATTCCGATCCAAAAACGATAACTAAAAAATACCTAGATGAAATGAATTATCGCATTTCATTGTTTCAATCGGAATTGAATTTAGAAATTGAGAAAGGAATCAAAGAGCATGACAAAGGTGAATTTGATAAAGCAATCTCAATTTACAGCGGAGTGTTAAAGATTTATCCAAATTCGTCTTGGGCACTTTATGAGAAATATTTTTCCGAAAACGCCCAAAATGACGCAGCAGCAAGATCACTTGATACAAGTCGGTCTCACTGGGATCATGCAAAAGTTGAAATTTATAAACATAACCCATTATATGCGTTGGATGTACGGGCAAGTAACGGAAAAGAAGCTTACCTTTTGTTCCGAAGACAAGAAATTGCTACTTTGTTCACGAAGAAGGAAGATAGATTGAAGGATTTGTATAAATATGCTCAGATTTCTACTGATCTTGGTGTTTATGATTTTGCAGCACAACTTTTCTGGATCTCATCGATGTTTGATAAAGACAATACTCAAAACGCCATCAATAATTATTTATACTGCCTGAATAAATTGGGAGAAAAAGAATTAAAATCAAACTTTAAAGGAAATTTTGAGAAAATCTTTAAATCAATTGATAAAGAAAAGGAGCAAGAAATGAAAGATAATTTCATGTATAAGGCTATGAAAAATTAATGTGAAGGATTGATTGTCGAGTTCATACTTTCGTAAATTTTACAACTCATCCTTAAAATTCAACAACTCATCGCTTTTTAATTTTGCACCCCAAGTATTCGTACTTTCTTTGTGCAACAATTAAAAAGATATGAAAAACACAATTCTACTTTGCACACTATTCTTCTTTCAAGTTGGTACTTGGGCACAAAACAACACACAAACAATAAAAGGAACCGTTACTGACAAACAATCACAAGTTGCCATGAATGGTGCAACCGTTAAAGTTTGGAACGAAACAACCGAAAAATCTGCATTGACAGACAACGACGGAAAATACAAGATCGATGACCTTGCACCCGGAAGGTACGAAATGGCTGTAAAATATTTCGGATACAAACCTTTTGTTGCTGGTAACATCATTGTTACGACAGGAAAAGAAGTGGTCATGGATGTGATGATTGAAGAATCTGTCAATGAAGTGGAAGAAGTGGTGGTGAAGGGAAAGAAAAATGAAGTTAATAACGAATTAATCACGCTCTCTGGTAGATCTTTTTCGATGGAAGAAGTGAACCGTTATGCGGGTGGTCGTTCTGATCCTGCACGTATGGCGGCAAATTTTGCAGGAGTTTCTTCTCCAGATGATTCGCGTAATGACCTTGTTATTAGAGGAAATTCACCCGTAGGTGTTTTATGGAGAATTGAAGGACTGAATATCGGAAACCCCAATCACTTTTCTACAATTGGCACAACGGGCGGCCCAGTTTCGGCCATCAATACCAACATTTTACGTAATTCAGATTTCATGACCTCTGCCTTCCCTTCAGAATATGGAAACGCTAATGCTGGTGTGTTTGACTTAGGATTTAGAAACGGAAACAAAGAAAAACGCGAACATACGTTTCAATTTGGCGCATTAACTGGCTTAGAATTTATGACTGAAGGTCCATTGAAAAAAGGTTCTGGCGCTTCTTACGTTTTTGCTTACCGTTATGGTTTCGCAAGCGTAGCACAAAAGTTTGGTTTGTCTGTTGGAACGGCCGCCACACCTTATTACCAAGATATTTCATTTAAATTAAATTCTAAAACAACCAAAGCAGGAAAATTCACCTTATTTGGTTTAGGCGCAATGAGTCACATCGATTTTTTGCACAAAGAAATTGATTCAACCGATTTGTTTGCTGACCCAACAAAAGATTCTTATTTCAAAAGTAAAATTGGCGTAGTAGGCATCAAGCACAATATTCGCTTAAATGAACGCTCGTTTATTCAAACCGTGATCGGAACAACCTTTGCCGGTTCTCAATATTTGCAAGACCGTGTAATCGTAACTGGTGTTGAAAATGAAATTGAAAACAACACGCAACGCATCAATTATACGGTAAACACTGCCTATAACAACAAAATATCTTCTCGCCTTTTTATAAAAACAGGTGTAATTGCAGAACTGTTAAGTACAAAATTATTTTACACCAATCGGGTAAACCAAGCGAACTATGATACACTTTGGAATTCATTCAAAACGGCAGGATTGTATCAAGCCTATTTTCATGCAAAATACTCATTTACTGATCAGTTAACCATGAATATCGGACTTCACTCTCAACTGTTGAGTTTAAATAATAAAGCGACATTGGAACCTCGTTTTGGACTTAAATACCAAACCAAAAAAATAGGCGCATTTAGCATTGGTTATGGTTTACATTCTCAAATGCAAGCCATTGACACTTATTTCTTAAAAACCGCTGATGCAACCGGTAACCTGGTTGAAACTAACCGTGATCTAGATTTCACAAAAAGTCATCACACAGTAATTGGCTATGAATTAGTTCCAGCAAAAGATTGGAAAATCAAAACTGAAGCCTATTATCAATACATTTTCAACGCTCCAGTAGATTCATTTGCAACGAGTTATTCTGCGCTGAATACCGGAGCTTCTTTTTTTCCAAATGACAATGGAAACCTTGTAAATAAAGGAACTGGAGAAAATTATGGGATAGAATTGACCGTTGAGAAGTTATTTTCGAAAGGTTATTACGGCATGTTTTCTGGTTCATTGTACAACTCAACCTATAAAGGAAGTGACGGCATTAGTCGCAACACTGCCTTCAACGGAAAGTATGTCTACAACGTATTAATTGGAAAGGAAATCAAAGTTGGATCAGGGAAAAGAAATGCCATCAAATTGGATGTAAAATTTACACACGCTGGAGGTCGTTACTACACTCCTGTGGACTTAGCTTTGTCTCAATTGGCGCAAACACAAGTGGTAAAAGGAGACGACTATGCCTATTCACAAAAATATTCAGATTTCATGCGTTTGGATGTAAAGATAGGCTACACCCACAACTCCAAGAAAAGAAAAATTTCTCAATCCTGGTCGTTCGATGTTAACAACGTAACTAACCGTAAAAACATCTTTGCAGAAAGATACAACGGAATCACCAATATGTTGAACACTTCTTATCAAATTGGTTTCTTCCCGAATTTTGTTTACCGTATTGAGTTTTAATTCTTAAAAACATGAAAGAACTATTAATAATTCTATTCAGTTCGATTTTCACAGTCATTTCAGGATTTCATTTTTATTGGATCTTAGGTGGCCAGTTAGGAGCTAAGGTTGTTTTTCCAACAACAACGAATACAAGCACCACTAAACCACCCGGTAAAGTGTTAACTTTTATAGCCGCATGTATGTTTTTAGCTGTAGCGCTTTTCCCATTGATTGAAATAAAATGGTTGAACATTGTAGTTCCCAAGTTTATTTTAACCTACGGATATTACATGCTACTTGGTGTGCTTGTCTTAAGATCTATTGGCGATTTCAAGTATTTTGGACTTTTTAAAAGTATAAAAAACACATCTTTTGCGCAATACGACAAACGCTACTTTACGCCACTTTGTATTCTTTTATCAATCATCGTTTTAGCTATTATTCTTTTATCAATTTCATGAAAAACATATTAATCATCAATGGCAATCCGAAGGAAAACTCTTTATGTAAAAGTATTGCTGAAAGTTACCGCACTGGAGCCGTAGAAACTTCGAAAGTCGAGCTATTAAACCTAAGTGCAATTTCCTTTGAAGTGAACCAAATTGCCGGACTAAAAACTAGTGAAAATGAGCTTGAACCAGGTTTAATTCATGCCCAATCGCTCCTTAAAGCAGCAGATCACATTGTTTGGATTTATCCCATTTGGTGGGGAAGAATGCCTGCACTTTTGAAAGGATTTATTGATAGAACTTTTCTATCGGGCTTTGCCTTTCAATACAGAAAAAACTCCATGCTTTGGGATAAGTTACTGACCGGGAAAACAGCCCGAATCATTGTGACTATGGATGGGCCAAGTTGGTATTTTAAATATGTTATGCGCAATCATTCGATACGTCGAATGAAAAATTCAATATTAAAATTTTGTGGAATCAAAGTAAATGGTGTTACCTATTTCGGTAAAGTTCGTCTAAGAACAGAAACTGAAATAGCCGGGTTTTTGAAAGAAATAGAAACCTTAGGTTTCAAAGAAGCAAAGTAATCTTTACATTCGTATATGAGACAATCCAAATGGCGATTTTTAATCATGTTCCTTTCTGGGATAATCATCACGTTAATCATACGCAATGTTTTACCCTTGCCGCCAAATTTTCAAGTCAATAATTTTAGGAATATCTTTTTCAGTTTTCTACAAACGCTGACGATTACCTTTATTATTTGGGAATCTCTTTTACGATTCGATGCGCTTGTAAATCGCTACTATCCTTGGGAAAAATATTTTCTCAAGCGCTTTTTGATTGTGGTTACTGTTGGAATAATCATTTGCATTGTTACACTCATTGGTACAGGGGTGTTTTTTGACAAGTACATCTGTGATTTTCCGATGATCAAAAATCCGCACATTCTCAGAGTTACCATAATCATTGGAATTATCATCAGTTTAATGATCTTATTTGTAGAGTTTGGTATTCAAATTTTTCAAAAATGGAAAATTTCACTGGTTCAAATTGAATCCTATAAAGCAGAAACAGCGCAGGCAAAATTAGAGAGTCTTCAAAATCAAGTGAACCCTCATTTTTTGTTTAACAACATGAGTGTTTTGAGTGCTCTGATTTATAAGGACCAAGATAAAGCGGTAGATTTTGTTTCTCAATTATCCCAAGTTTACCGTTACCTTTTGGATAGTCAAGGTCGCGATTTAGTAAGTTTAGAAACCGAAATGACCTTTATAGAAACCTATTGTTCTCTGCTTCAGATTCGCTATTCTCCAAATTTAACGGTAGAAATTGACATTCCCAAAACACATTTCGATAAACTAATTCCACCCTTATCGGTTCAACTTTTGGTGGAGAATTGCATCAAGCACAACGAAGTTTCTACTGCCAAGCCCTTGTGCATTTCTATTGCGATTGAAAATGATTCCTTTTGCATAAAAAACAAGATTCAATTGCGCTTAACTGCCGAAAAAGGAAGCAATTCTGGCTTGAAAAACATTCAAGCAAGGTATGCTTTTTTTACAGAGCGAAAAGTTCAAATCTCTTGTGAAAATCAAGTTTTTTCTGTTTGCTTACCCTTACTTTCGAAGCCATGAAGGTTGTAATAATTGAAGATGAGCGCTTGACCAGTGAACTGTTAGAGCGGCTATTGCTTCGCGTGCGTCCGGATATTGAAATTTTAGCTGTGTTAGAAACCGTTTCAGAAAGTATTGCGTTTTTAAAAAATGCGAGAAGCATTGATGTGATTTTTTGTGACATTCATTTGGCAGATGGAAACAGTTTTGAAATCTTTGAAACACTATCAATCGATGTACCGGTTATTTTCACCACTGCATTTGATCAATACGCCATAAAGGCTTTCGACCTAAACAGTATCGCTTATCTCCTAAAACCGGTTTCTAAAGTAGAATTAGAAAAAGCCTTGGAAAAATTTGACCGCAACCAAATTAAAAATAGTAACCTACAACAGGTTATAAAAAACATCCCAACTAGCTCCTTAAAATCAAGGTTTTTAGTAAAACTTGGAGAGCACATTCACACCATTCAGACGGAAGAAATACACCATTTTATTTCAGAAGATAAACTGGTATTGTTAGTAACCAATCTGGGAAAAAGATATCCAATTGATTATACACTCGACCAATTAGAAACCATGATTGACGCACAACTTTTCTTTCGCATCAATCGAAAAGTACTAATTCATAGTCAAGTTTGTAAAAAACTAACCACCTATTTCAATAGTCGTTTACGCATTACTGATCCATTTTTACCTGGTGACGAGGCCATCGTGAGTAGAGAGCGTGTGCAAGGATTTAAAGAATGGCTTAATAGTTAAGTCCATCATGTAAAAATTTTAAGCCCTATTCCAACTTTTTGTTTGAATGTTACCATAATGTTACGTGAATCGTTTTTATAACTATCTTGGCTTTTAAAAATACGCTTAACATCTTATGAAAATACTACTACTCCTCTCAACTTGCCTTGTTACAGGGCACTTCTTCTCACAATATTGTGCTACTGCTGGTCCAACCACCACAGCAGATTCAAATATAGAATCAGTTCAAATTACCGGTACTTCTGGTGCCATTAATTATGTTGGTTGTCCGGGTGTACTTGGTGTAGAAAACCTTACCGCAACACAATCTACCACACTTACTGCTGGTTTGAACTTTAACCTGACGGTAGATTTTGGCACCTGCGGAGGAAATTTTTCAGGAGCCGGACAAGCTTGGATTGATTTTAACATTGATGGTGTTTACGACGCATCAGAATCAGTTGGCACATGGGTTGGTATTCCGCCAGCTGCTCCACAAATTTTTAACTTTACTGTTCCTATTGGAGCGCAAACTGGAACCACTCGCTTACGGGTAATGCAGCACGAAGGAGGAGCGCTTCCTTTGGACCCCTGTGCCAGTTATCTATGGGGTTCTGTAGTCGATTTTGGAATTGTAATCATTGGAGGCGTAGATTGTAGCTCATATTTAGGCGACATAAAAGAAACAGCCATTCCAATAAACACTTTGCCATATACTACAACGGGCAACACGTCGTATTGTTATTTCAATCAAAACTTAGTGTACAATTCACCCGATATTTATTACCGCTTAATTCCACTTGCACCATTAGCCGTTGTCAATGTTTCATTATGTGGATCATTATTCGACACGTTCTTAAGTGTGATCGATCCACAAGGAAACATAATTGCCTACAACGACGATGGCGCATGCGATTCAACATCAAGCCTGTCATTTTCAACTGTAGGCATAGATACTGCTTATATAATTATTGAAGGTTGGGGTGCTGAAATGGGCGCATTTACGCTGAATATCAATGGTTCAAATCTCGGATTAACTGCTATTGATTCGCCCATCATTATCGCATACCCTAATCCAACAAACGGAATTGTTAGCTTCCCAGGAGTAGAAAATTCAAATTTAAAGGTTTGCGATATAAAAGGAAACGTTCTCGAAATTATTGCTTCTTACAACGGAGGTGAAATTGATGTAACACGCTATTCTAATGGAATATATTTCATTTCAATTGAACAAAATGGCAAAATATACACTTCTAAAATCAGTTTAGTCAAATGAGATATTTATTCATATTACTGCTGAGTACTAGCCTTTTTAGCGCAGTGAATGCTCAGGGATGGTTAGCTCGATCAGATTTTGGAGGAGTCGGCAGACACAGAGGCACGGGAATAGCCATTGGAAACAAAGGATATATTGGGCTCGGTCATGTAAACGGAACCGGTTTAAACGTTTCCTACAATGATTGGTGGCAATATGATCCAGCTGCAAATACATGGACGCAAAAAGCAAATTATGTTGCAGCATCTTATGGCGCAGTTGCATTCGGCACTTCAACAAAAGGATATGTAGGTGGAGGTACAGCGTTTACAACTCAATATTTCGAATACAATCCAGTTACTAATCTTTGGACTGGCATCGCTAACTGTCCGTTAACAATTAGTAACCAAACTGCATTTTCTGTGGAAGAGAAAGGCTACGTAATCCTCGGGAATCAAATTGCAGAATTTAATCCTATCATTAATTCATGGGTAATGAAAGCAAACTTACCCGCATCACTCAATATCTGGTCAACTTCTTTTGTGGTGGGAACCAGTGCTTTTGTGAAAAATGGCACCCAATTGTATGAATACAAACCTGCTCAAGATATGTGGCTTCCACGCGCTTCGTGCTCAGGCATAGCAACTGGAGGATCTTCGGCCTTCACTGTTGGAGAAAAGGGATATATTATTTCTGGCTATTCTGGAAGTTTAGCTAATGTTACTAAAGAAGTTTGGCAGTTCAATCCAGCTACAAATACTTGGCTACAAATGTCAGATTTTGATGGAGCGGCACGACGATTCTCCGTTGGTTTCAATATTAACGGACGTGGTTATTTTGGCTCTGGAACGAACGGGATCAATTTCAATGATTTCTGGGCGTTTGATCATTTCCTTAAACTAGAAGAAACCTCAGCAATTGTTGACTGCTCTGTGTTCCCTAACCCAACCACGGATGTATTGAATTTTAGAATTAACAATTCCAATGAAACATCACCCGTGAAACTGGAAATTTTTGACCTCACTGGAAAAGTTTGGTATTCATCCTATTTCAATACCACCGAATTTTCTATTTCCATTTATGATTTACCCAGTGGAAATTATACCTACACCTTATCGCGAGATGGTAAGATGCTAAAAGCTGATCATCTTCAAAAAACAGCATTATGAAACATTTATTAACCGTAATTTGCTCTTTGTTTGCTTGGTTTTATCTTGCTCAAGGTCCAAATACATGGGTGAAAAAATCAGATTTTGGTGGCTATAAACGCGAACAAGCAGTAGGATTTACGATAAACGAGAAAGGATATATTGCCACAGGAGTGGATACTAGCGAAACTGTCACGAAAGATTTATGGGAATATGATGCAACATTAGATACTTGGACACAACGGGCCGATTTACCTGGAAGTGCGAGAAGAAATGCCATTGGTTTCGAAGCTAACGGTAAAGGCTATGTTGGACTAGGTATTGATAACGATGAAGCAACGATTGGCGTTAAATTATGGGATTTTTGGGAGTACAATCCCACGACAAATATGTGGGTACAAAAAGCTGATTTTCCTGGTTCAGGTGGAGTTGGCTTATATTATGCAACAAGTTTTTCTGCAAATGGTAAAGGTTTTGTTTGCGGCGGAAAAATGGGCGCAAGTCTTTACAGCAAGGAACTTTGGGAATACAAACCGTCCATTGATGAATGGGCACAACGGGCAGATTTTCCGGGAGGAGTTCGTTATAATTTATCGAGCCTAGCTATAGATGGTCTTGCATACATTGGGTTGGGAGCTGATCAAAATATATATCGTAACGATTGGTGGAAATACAATCCAGGTAACAATTTGTGGACAGTCCAAAATAATTTTGTGGGAGGACAACGTGGAGGGGCCAGTACATTCGTGATCAATGGTAAAGGATATGTTTGTCTAGGCACCAATGGAGGATTAAAAGATGATTTATTCGTGTTTGATCCAATGAATCAATCTTGGTATCCACGTGCAAATTATGGTGGAAGCGAGCGTAAACAGGCTGTTGCTTTTGTTATTGGAAATGCTGCATACGTTGGCACGGGGTCGGCTGTTGGTGGTAAAAGAGCCACCATGTATCAATACAATCCAGGAGGATTTTTAGAATTAGAAGAGCATGACATTAAGCTCTCTTGTTATCCCAATCCTTCAACAGAAAACATCACAATCACTTCCAATTCTCATGTCATATCATCCATTCGTATCTATAACCAAGAAGGAAAATTAATGCTAGCTCATGTTGAAAACACACCCCAATTCATTGTTTCAAGAAATGACCTTCCAGCAGGAGTTTATATCCTTAAAATTGGATATGAAAATGATGCGCTGGTTAGCACAACAACCATTCAACTTTTAAACTAATGAGAAGTTACCTATTACTATTAATATCCGTAGCATTCGTTTCAAAAGGGAATGCTCAAGATTCATGGATGCAAATTGATTCGATGAACGGTCCTACAAAATCTGTAACCTCTAGCTTTGTTTTGAACGGAGAAGGTTATGTTGTTGGTGGATTAACCGAAACTGATTTTACGCGTAAAATGTATTCTTATAATCCTGCACAAAACGACTGGGACAACGAATTGTCTTGGGGAGGTGATGCTGGAGGTGGACAAAATAGAGGTTCTGCAGTTAGTTTTACCCTAAACAATAAAGCATACGTGGGCTTGGGACAAGGAAATACCTCTGCCTACTACAAAGATTTTTGGGAATATGACCCTGCTACATCAACTTGGACACAAATTGCTGATTTTGAAGGAAGTGCACGACATGGCGCATTTGGTTTTGCCAATACTACCAACGGATTTGTTGGTACAGGTCAGTCAGCAGCAGGATTAATGAAAGATTTTTACAAATTTGACCCTACAACCAATTCCTGGACACAGTTAACAGATTTTCCAGGTACGGCGCGTAAATATGCCCTAGGATTTATGATGGGAAATCAAGGATACGTGGCTACTGGAGACGATGGGGTATATAAAAATGACTTATGGCAATACCATCCTGAATTTGATTTATGGGTTCCAAAAGCTAACATGCCAACCTTAGGACGTACTGGTGCAATAGGCTGGGGAATTTTCCCGTCTCTATTTGTTGGAACTGGAGAAGATGTTAACGGCGTTTACAAAAATGATTTATGGGAATATAATTTTTATACGAACGCTTGGGTGCAAAGGTCAAACGTCCCTGGATATCCGAGAAAGCATGCTACTGCCTTCGAAATAAATGGTATCGCTTATGTTGGGTCGGGTTATGGTAACAATCTTTTTCAAGACGATTTTTATGCGTATTATCGTGTATTAGGAATAGAAGAATTGGATGCTTTACTCCTAAATGTCTACCCGAATCCAACGGTTGATTTTATTACTATGGACACACCAGAACAAATTGTTGCGGTGCAGGTTATTGCCATAAATGGTACGTTAATTAATCTTGCCTTAGGCGACAAACAGCAACTTGATGTACGTGATTTAGCCAATGGAGCCTACCAATTGTTGGCACAAACACGCGACGGGAAACAAATTCATGCTAGTTTCATAAAACAATGATGAAAATTCTTACCCCACTACTCGTTCTGACAGCTTTACTTTCCTGTACAGAGCATAAGCCTAAAAAGGGAATAACTGAGGTTGTTCTTCAAGAACCTAAACCTGTACAAGAAAAAGTAACAGTTGAAACTCCGGGTGAAACTCCAAAAGTGGTGAAACAAACGAACTCATCCGCGTATACTGTTCAAACAAATTTTTCTCCAGAAACAGGTTGGGGATACGACATATTAGAAAACAATGTTGTGAAAATTCATCAGCCGCATATACCCGTAGTTCAAGGTATTCGAGGGTTTAAAACTTCTGATGACGCGATAAAAGTAGGAAAGAAGGTTATTGAAAAATTGGACAAAGGTATTATGCCCCCGTCGTTATCTTTAGAAGAGATGCAAAGTTTAGGCGTTTTGTAAGGAAATTAGCATAAATTAAGTTAGTTGATATCAATTTCACTATAGAATTCCATTACCTTTGCACGGCAATTTTATGCTGAAACAATGCGAATTTCGCTTATCCAATGAAAACAATACACGAAAAAGAACTCGAAATAATTGAAGATTTTGCCATTTATGAAGATTGGATGGACAAGTATGAATACATTATTGATTTGGGCAAAGACACGCCAAAAATTGATGAAAAATTCAAAACAGACGATCATTTAATTGTTGGATGCCAAAGCAAAGTATGGGTAAACGCAAGCATGGAAGAGGGTAAAATTCGTTTTACAGCTGATTCTGATGCAATCATTACCCGAGGAATTATCGGTCTTTTGATTCGAGTTTTAGACAACGAAAAGCCAGAGGATATTGCTACTGCAAAGCTTGAATTTATTGCAACCATCGGATTGAAAGAGCACTTGAGTCCTAACCGCTCAAACGGATTGGAAAATATGGTTAAACAACTCAAACGCTATGCGATTTTAAACGTAGCGCACTAAGAAATCATGACAAAACAAGAATTAGAAAATACAATTGTTGACGTGTTAAAAACAATTTACGATCCTGAGATTCCGGTTGATATTTACGAATTAGGATTAATTTATGAAGTAAAAATTGACGCTGACAATAATGTAGAAGTTGACATGACCTTGACGTCACCTAACTGCCCGGTGGCGGAAACAATGCCGAAAGAAGTTGAGGATAAAGTTGGCGCAATTGACGGTGTAACAAGTTCTAAAATCAACATTGTTTGGGAACCAACTTGGGACAAAGACATGATGAGCGAAGCCGCTAAATTGGAGTTAGGCTTTTTGTAGCTCAATTATCTTAATGTTGGTCTTTGCGAAAAGATGTTTACATTTACTAAACAACAACTCTTGTCAATTCATATATTATGGTGCACGAATGCAATAGGTTTAAATGGAAGCATTCAAGTTGCACAATATACTTCATATCTTATGACTATTATTTAGCTGAAATTAAAACTGCAACAGACTATTCACCATTCGGTTGTGAGTTAAAGGGTAGAAATTTGAAGAAAACAGGGTTGAATAAAAGCTTCAGATTTGGGTTTCAAGGGCAAGAAGGTGACGACGAAATTAAAGGTGATGGGAATTCGGTGAATTATAAATACCGAATGCATGACCCGAGGTTAGGGAGATTTTTTGCTGTTGATCCTTTAAGTGCGAGTTATCCATATAATTCACCTTACGCATTTTCTGAGAATCGTGTTATTGATGCAATTGAACTGGAGGGATTAGAAAAATATCTAGTAACTAAATCCATTACTAGAAATAAAGAAAATACAGGATATTATGTGAAAACTGTTTTAGTTTTTGTAAAAGATTCCGATCGTAAGGAATCTACTCCTGGAGCAAATGATAAAGACCGTCAAGTAGATTATTTGGTGAACGGAATAACACTGGATATTCATAATATGCCAAAGGGAAGTTGGGAAGATGGTGCGAAAGATCATAAATTAAAAACGTATGATAATGATGGCAAAAATGGAAAATTAAGAACTCTGGAAGAAGCTAATTCAGGATCTTCAGGTCAAGAGCTTAATAAAACTAAAGTAGAAATTAATGGGTATGGTGAAAAAAGAGTAACAGAATGGCTTGATGAATCAAATAATCAGACAGTCAAAAATGTTGACATATTTTATGAGTCAAATAGTTATAATAACGGAGGCATAGACGAATCATTGGAAGTGTTGAATATTGCTAAAATCATGATCCTAGAACCAAATTTGAATTTAAGAATTATTGGAAAAACAGATCGTGAGGGCGATGCAACCAAAAACATGAAATTATCTACTGAAAGAGCCGTAAAGTTAAAAGAACAAATTGTTAAGGAAGCTGTAAAATTGGGAGCAGACTCAGCTACTGTTTCTGGAAGAATTGAAACAGTTGGTAACGGTGAGAAGAGTGCAGAATCAGCAAAGAAAGAAGATGGAGTAGCTAATAGTGCAGATCGAAAAACAACAGTAGTCGTTAAAATGTAAGTATATGAAATTTTATAAAGTTTTACTTCTAGTGGTTTTAAACTCACCTGTTGTTTGGTCTCAGAATCAGTTTTTTTATCCAAATTTGTGTAAAGTTGAAAATGGATTGAATTCTTTGAATAATAATGCGATATATATAGATGTGGTGGTTAGTGATAGCCTTTTTCGATTGTATTCTTTGGACTGCTATGTTTATAGATGTGAAAATTATACATTCATTTATTCTGCCTATTTTGATAAACATCAAATATCTCCTAAAAATGAGTTACTTAGAAATGTAAATGGGTCGTCTTATAAAACTATTTTTAATCTTAATGATGATTCGTATGATTATTGGCAGGAAGAATGGACGGATGATAAAGATTCTATTACTTCTAAATCTGGAGTAGCTTCAGCATCTTGTATTATGATAATTCATTCAGATTCTAAGAAAATGATATATTGTAAATCAAGAGATTTTTTTAAAGAGAAATGGCCTAGTGAATTGATGAATTCAGCAGTGAAATTAAATTATTAAAAAGAATCCGTTCTATTTTGAACCTACCAAAAACTAAACAAACCATGAGCGAAATGAGAGGAAGAAAGACAAAAAGGGAAATAATGTATTCAATTTCCCAAACTCCACGCTCACAAAACCATAAAAACAAAAAATGATAAATCGCCTGGTCTGAAAAACGACTAGGCGTTTTTGTTTTTATCAATCGTTTACCATCGTCGGAACTCCTCTAGGAAAACTCTTTTGGTTTTGTTCGGTAGGCGTTTGGTTTAATCTCATTCGCAACTACTCTGCTTGCCAAAAATTCAAAGTGCTTCGCCAGTTTTCATTGGCAATCACCGTTGCGGCGTTAGGCTCGCCCTCGGGTCATAATAAGGCTGCGGTTTTCGTCATGGTTTTCCCGCACTTTCACTTCGTTTCGTTAGGAAAAAACACAAGCCAAAATCCTTGTCTCGTCGAAAAGCGAGATAGGTCGCTGGCGCACTTCGTGCTTTCTCAGCTTTCACCTTTTATTCCACTCGCACGTTCCATTCACCACTCCAAAACTCCGCTTCGTTCCGTTTTGTTCGGGATTCATTCCACTTTTGGCGGTCTCGCTAAAAAGAAAGAAAGGAAGAAAAAAAACAAGGAAGACAGACAGACAGACAGAACTTGGACTGAGCGTGTCGAAGTCAAATGTAGGGTCGTGTATAGATTTTGTTTCACAAAATATTCCACTCCGTGGGCAGCTGACCGCTGGGCTACGGTTTTTTGTTTTGATCAAGGTTAAGAGTTTCCGTCAATTTAAGTTTTATCATTTTTCCTTGCTCAAAATCAAAAAATCCGTTTTCACATCCGTATTAGTTTCGTGTGTGTGGTACAAATAACAATGAAAATCCATTATTTAAGCAGTAAACAAAGCAATTTATCCGAGCAAAGAAATTTACTTTTCAACAATTCGGGTTCTCAAATTTCATATTTCGGCAAAAACGGCCAAAATCTGAAATTGGTTTAATTGGTTTGTGATCCAATGTGTGCTAAAGTTAACGTTTGATTCCACTGAGTTTATCGAAGTGGTCGAAGTAAAACGACCTAAATACTCCGTTACGAGGTAAAGCAACAAATGCTTCAACTAATTGATAATCAAGTATTTAACTGTATTTTTTGCTTGTTTTTTCAAAATAAATGTTCTTGCTTTGTGACGAACAATTAAGCATAGAAAAGATGAGAAAGAAATCAGAAAAGATAGAAAAAACTCCAATAGTTTTGACAGATTTGGAGTTACAAGAAAAAGCATTAAAAGCCGAACGGTTTAGAATCCATGAAATTGAAATGCTTGCTTCGATTCGTGCAACAACGAAACGGATGCAAGATGAAGAAACTGAAAAAACACAAGTAAATTTCATTGCCCAAGATCACACAATCCCCGAGGTTGTCGAAGAAAAAACCTTTGAAGAAAACGAAGCAGAAATTGAAGCGTTTGCGCAACAAATGATTTTAGCCAAAAAAGATGCCTTACCTGTAGAAACTGGGTTTTTACATGGCATTAATATAAAAAATGCCGAGCATTTAATCATGGAATGTCCAAATGTTCATTTAAAATTTGAGATCATGGGTGGCATAAACTTGAAACAATTAGACAGATTGCGTGCAACGCTTAAAGTGTCAAGATTCCCTCAATTTTCGCCCATTCATGCGTTTAGAAATACGGTAGATTTATACAACGATTCACAGATAAAACGCTATGTGCGTGAAGCTTCTGAAAAGTTAGAAATGGGTACAACTGAACTCACAAATCAAATTTATACGCTTGTCGAAGGAATTGAAAAATACAGAATAAAAATGCGTTCTGAATTGGTAACGACGGAGTTTAAACGTGTTGTTGTGGTAAATTTAGAAGACAAAAAAGAGGCTAAAACCTTGCTCCAAAGTCCAAATTTATTAACTGAAATCGGTGAATTATTCAAAGAAACTGGATTGATTGATGAAGAAGAAAATGGTTTGTTATTGTTCTTAATTTTCCTTACGAGAAACTTTGATAATCCGCTCCATGCGCTAATTCATGGTAGTTCTGGAAGTGGAAAAACGAATCTTTTGAAAACGATTATTCGTTGCGTTCCCGATGAACAGGTTCACATCACAACTGCGTTAACGGAAAACGTACTTTTCTATCCGCCGTACAAAGATTTTTGGAGGCACAAGATTTTAATGCTCGAAGATTTGGACGGTTC
>JAYSRU010000071.1:0-16807 GCA_043720875.1 Crocinitomicaceae bacterium | reverse complement strand
TAAGGGTTAACAATATATGTTACTCCGTTCTCATCAAATTTTGTATTGCCATCTGTGAAGGCAACTTTTGATGTAGTATCAGGAGATTTACTTATACAAACAAGGATTTTCATAGTCCGTTTTTTAATTCATCTTAAAATCGTTGCGAAAGTAATACATTATCTAACAATTAACAATTAAGCGAACGATTTGAATGGATAATTCAAGTTAATTTTTGTTGCTAAAATCAAATTGTAGTTTTTAGATTTAATTGTTTAATAAACTAAACATGCACGCTGTCGAATGAAATTGGATTCAAACCTCAAAATAATTAAAACATTAAGTCCTTCTTTTTTAACTTTTACTTACTTTTGCTCCACTTTGCATAAACAAGGTAAATAACAGGATATGAAAACAGTTCAATTTAGAGAAGCGCTTCGGGAAGCAATGCAAGAAGAAATGCGCAGAGATGAAAATGTATTTTTGATGGGTGAAGAGGTTGCTGAATACAACGGCGCTTATAAAGTTTCTCAAGGAATGTTAGATGAGTTTGGTGAAAAAAGAATTATTGATACACCTATCGCAGAACTCGGTTTCACTGGAATTGCGGTTGGTGCTTCGATGAAAGGTTTACGCCCAATTGTTGAATTTATGACTTGGAATTTTGCAATTCTTGCAGCTGATCAAATCATAAACTCTGCGGCTAAAATGTTGCAAATGTCAGGTGGACAATATAACTGTCCAATAGTTTTTAGAGGTGGAAACGGTCCTGCGGGTCAGTTGGCTGCTACGCATTCTCAAAGTTTTGAATCTTTTTATGCCCATTTTCCTGGATTAAAGGTAATTACACCTTCTAATCCTTATGACGCGAAAGGTTTGTTGAAAGCTGCAATTCGTGATAACGATCCAGTAATATTTTTGGAATCAGAAAAAATGTACGGAGATAAAGGAGAAATTCCTGAAGGTGAATACATTATTCCGATTGGAGTGGCAGATATAAAACGTAAAGGTACTGATGTAACTGTTGTGTCTTTTGGTAAAATTCTTAAAGTAGCGTACGAAGCGGCTGAAATTTTAGAGAAAGAAGGAATTTCAATTGAAATTATCGATTTACGCACCATTCGTCCATTGGATTATGCGTGTATCGTTGACTCTGTTAAGAAAACAAATAGATGTGTAGTTTTAGAAGAGGCTTGGCCATTTGCTTCAATAGCTTCAGAAATTTCATACCATTTACAACGCTATGCTTTTGATCACCTAGATGCTCCGGTTATGAGAGTTACACAAGCGGATACACCATTTGCTTTTTCACCTACTTTAATTGATGAAGCGTTGCCTAACGTTGCTCGTTTGATTTCAGCAGTAAAAGCTACTTTATATAGAAACTAAAATTATCATACTATAATAGGAACCTGGTATTTTCGAATATCAGGTTTTTTTGTGCACAAAACCTTTATTCCCAGGTTGCAATCTATCAAAAATCCATTGGTAATTATAGATCATGTGACTGTCAATAAAACTTTTTGAAGGCCAGTCTGAAGGGATGAAAACCCTGCCACTAACCTCAGTATCCGTTAAATATTTTACAGGTGTTTGAGGTGATATTCCGTCTTGTTGTCGAGCCGGATCTTGGTTTACTTCGCCTAAATTACTTCCGTATTGCCATACTTCTTGAAATAAACCCCAGTCCATTCCTTCGAGATTTCCACTTTCTGGGGCAATAATATACATGTTGCCTAAAATTACATGCGCTTGTATCGTTTCAATAAATCCTAAAGCATAAGCGTAACCCATACTGTGACAAACAATATCTACGGTGTCTTTAGTATCTTGGCAATCTCGTGTGTAGCATTTTGCGAGTAAAAAAACCTCTCCTGCAAGTTTTCCTTTGTTTTTACGTTCCTGAAATCCATCTGGATTATTGCTCTGATTCAACGCTTTGTAGTTGCGTTTGCTTTTAGCCTTTTTTCCTGAAAATCTCGAACGGATTATGCTACAAGCAAACTTACGTTTGTTTTTATGAACACTTGTCCGTATTGAGAAACTCCCATCAATATAAAAACTCGCATTGGGTTGTAGCTTAGCAATAAATTGATTGTCAATTTTATACCAATAGAAATAACGATCTTTTTGTGTAATTAATCCATCGCTGTGATCGTTTTCTTTTTTTGGACCACGGTAGCCATTTGCAAATACTAATGTGCGAATGGCAGACGTACTAACATTAGCTTCAAATTGCTCAGTTACATCTTGCCCAGCATAATTATATATTTGTTGGTGCTTGGTTTCTTCCAATTGATTTTTAATAATATATACGGTATAATGAGCGTTAGCTTTTTGAGAAGTTTTGCCAGATATGAATGAAATGGAATCATTTGAGTGAGAATACCGCATTAAGCCATTGTCATATTTGATAAAGTAATTTACCATGTGACGTCGCATGGAAAGCCACTCCCCATTTTTGAATACATAGATTACACTTTCACCGCCCTTACAATTGAATTTTTGCAGCGGAAATTTTTCATTTCCATGAATTGAATCATTTGCCTTAGTCTTAAACTTATTACGCTTAAAGTGGCGTCGATCATCGTGCGCAAACTGTTTAATCATAGTTTGAACCTGTGATAGCTTAGGTTGTTTTTTACAACTCAGCGCTGAATTGCGGAGGATGCAATAGTTTTGAAGAAATGGCTGACTGAAGGTATGTTGTTTAATATTTCCTAAACTATCTTCTTCCCATAAATAATAGGCAACTAAGCCAGCCGTCTTCAACATTGGAGAACGCTGTTGTGATTCCTGTCCAGAGAATATGCGTGACGTAAAGAAGAATAACAAAAAGAATAAGATCCGACAACTACTCATGGTGTTACGAATGTATTAAAAAGACCAGTAGGAAATGACGTTGTGGATCACTTATTCTGTATAATTTTATTGTTTGGCAGTTTTTTTTAAGTGTCAAAGCAAAGTATTTTGACTTTTTGGCAGTTTATCAGCCCATATCCTGTGTCTTTGGCAGAAAATTTCAGGTGGCACAAGAATTGACAAAATGAACGAAACAAATAATAAATAAACAGTAAAAGTTTAGTCATGGCAAAAATAATAGGAATTGACTTAGGAACTACCAACTCGTGTGTTTCTGTAATGGAAGGTAACCAACCGGTAGTAATCGAAAATTCTGAGGGTAAAAGAACAACCCCATCAATCGTTGCATTTATTGAAGGCGGTGAACGTAAAGTAGGAGATCCTGCAAAGCGTCAAGCAATCACTAATCCAACAAAAACTATTTCTTCAATCAAACGCTTCATGGGTTCTACCTTTGCAGAGATTGGGAAAGAAAAGGATCGTGTTCCTTACGAAATCGTTTCAGGCGATAACGGAGCTCCACGTGTGAAAATCGATGATAGATTGTATTCTCCACAAGAAATTTCGGCAATGATTCTTCAAAAAATGAAGAAAACTGCGGAAGATTATCTTGGACATGAGGTTACAGAAGCTGTTGTTACTGTTCCTGCATATTTTAATGATGCGCAACGTCAAGCTACGAAAGAAGCAGGTGAAATTGCAGGTCTTACAATTAAAAGAATTATTAATGAGCCAACAGCAGCTGCTTTGGCTTATGGTTTAGATAAAAAAGGAGTTGATCAGAAAATTGTAGTATTTGATTTTGGTGGTGGAACACATGATGTTTCTATCTTAGAATTGGGTGACGGTGTTTTCGAAGTACTTTCTACGGATGGTGATACGCACCTTGGTGGAGATGATGTTGATAATGCAATCATTGACTGGTTGGCTGATGAATTCAAAAATGACGAAGGTTTAGACTTGCGTAAAGATCCTATGGCGCTTCAACGTTTGAAAGAAGCTGCTGAAAAAGCTAAAATTGAACTTTCTTCAAGTACTGTTGCTGAAATCAACTTGCCTTACATTATGCCAGTTGATGGTATTCCAAAACACTTAGTGCGTTCATTACAACGTTCGAAATTTGAACAATTGATTGCAACTATCGTAGAAAGAACAATCGCTCCTTGTCGTTCTGCATTGAAAAATGCTGGATTAACAGTGAAAGATATCAATGAAGTAATCTTAGTTGGTGGTTCTACACGTATTCCTGTAATTCAAGATGCTGTTGAGCGTTTCTTCGGAAAAACGCCTTCTAAAGGAGTTAATCCTGATGAGGTTGTTGCGGTTGGAGCTGCTATTCAAGGCGGTGTATTAACGGGTGAGGTAAAAGATGTTTTACTACTTGACGTTATTCCACTTTCAGTTGGTATCGAAACAATGGGTGGTGTAATGACTAAATTAATCGAGTCGAATACAACAATTCCTACAAAAAAATCTGAGACTTTCTCAACTGCAGCTGACAACCAGCCTTCAGTAGAAATTCACGTTTTACAAGGAGAAAGAGCAATGGCCTCGGATAATAAAACATTAGGTCGTTTCCAATTATCAGACATTCCACCTTCGCGTCGTGGTGAACCACAAATCGAAGTAACATTTGATATTGATTCAAACGGAATTATGCACATCTCTGCAAAAGACAAAGGAACTGGAAAAGAGCAATCAATTAAAATTGAAGCTTCTTCTGGACTTACTGAAGCGGAAATCGAAAGAATGAAAGCTGAAGCTTTAGCTAACGCTGATGCAGATAATAAAGCGCGTGAAAATGCTGAGTTAATCAATAAGGCAGATTCTTTGATCTTCACAACTGAACGTCAAATTTCTGAATACGGTGATAAAATTCCTGCAGATAAAAAACAACCTATCGAAGATGCTCTTGCTGCTTTGAAAGTTGAATTTGAAGCTAAGAATATGGAAAACCTTAACGCCGCAATGGAACGTTTGAATACTGCATTCCAAGCTGCTTCGCAAGAAATGTACAGCGCTTCTAACGAAGGTGGTGCAGATCAAGGTGCTCAAGCGAACACAAACCCACAAGAAGAAGTGACTGATGTTGACTTCGAAGAGGTAAAAGAGAAATAATACAACGAATACATTTATCCCTTTGTAGAAGTTCGTTTTAACTTTTGCAAAGGGATTTTTGTTGCATTCAATATTTTAAATTACTTTCACAATAACTTAAACAATCCTTAAAAAACAAAAAAATGAAAAGATCAACAATAATTATTTTAGCCATTGTAGGTGTTGTACTTATTTGGGCAATTACTGCAAGAAATGGTATGGCAACTGCAAAAGTTGGAATCGATGGACAATGGGGGGAGGTTGAAACACAATATCAACGCCGTTTGAAATTATACACAAACGTAATCCAAACGATTAAGGGTGCTGCAAATTTTGAGAAGAAAACGTTGGAAAATATCGTTCGTTTACGTGCTGGTATTCCTGATAATATTCCTGCAAATGATGCCGCTGCACTTCAAGCTGCGCAAAAAAATGCTGCACAATTAACAAGTGCGCTAAGAATAACTGTTGAAGCTTACCCAAGCTTGCAAGCAGTAGCTGGATTTAGAGACTTTCAAGCTCAAATTGAAGGAACGGAAAACCGTGTTGCAACTGCAATTGGTCGTTGGAACGAGGCGATTACTGCGTACAATACAAAAATCATCAAGTTTCCAGGAAATTTGTTAGCTGGATTATTTGGATATTCTCCAATGAAAAATTACAAAGCTGACGAAGGAGCAAAAGATATGGATGTTAAAGCAGATGATTTCAAATTCGAATAAATCGCTTTAAAATAATTCCAAATTCAAAAAGTTTCTAAGTTCATTTTAATATAAAATCTAATGTTTAATTTCTTTAAGAAATCTTATTTTTCCAAAGAAGAGCAAGCAATTTTGGTTGCGGCAATTCGAGAATCTGAAAAGGCTACCAGCGGTGAAATTCGACTGTTTATAGAAGGAAAACACAAGCATTCAACAGTTCTCCAGCGTGCTGGAGAACTGTTTTTCAAGCTTAAAATGGAAAAAACAGAGCTCAGAAATGGGGTGTTAATATACCTCGCTATGAAATCGAAACAAGTTGCAATTTTTGCGGATGAAGGAATTTATCAACGTGTTGGTCAAGCGTACTGGGATACTTGTATTGCTGATATCATTGCTCCATTAAAAGCAGGAGCAACGGTGGATGCATTAGTGCAAGTAATCACGAAAGTTGGTGCAACACTTTCTACTGAATTTCCTTATTTGGAGAATACAGATAAAAATGAATTGCCAGATGATATCGTTTTTGGTAAAAATTAATATTTCGACACTCGTGATGAGCCAGTCGAATCAAGCTCAATATCAATTGCGACACGTGTGATGAGTTATGCCGAATCAAGCTCAATATCAATAAACAGGATAAGCAACATCGAATCAAACTAAAAATCTAATGAAATTATTTCTATCTGTTTTAGCAATTTGTACAAGTTTTCTTTTTCAAGCGCAAAAGAATCTTTCTGCAAATGAAGTCTTGAAATTATCTTCGCCTGGCACTAAGTTGGTACACGACTATGGAGATTTTCTAACGGATGACGAAGAAGCTCGATTAGAACAAAAATTAGTAAATTATTTTGACTCTACCAGTAATCAAATAGTATTGATTACACTGAAAAGTTTAGATGGCAATGATCCGTCAGAGTATGCTACGGAATTAGGTCATTCTTGGGGCGTTGGTGAGGAAAAGGAGGATAACGGTGTTGTCTTTTTATTGAGTATGGAGGATCGCAAGAGTTGGATTGCGACTGGTTATGGAGCGGAAGGGTCTTTACCTGATTTAACGTGTAAAAGAATCTTGGATGAGGTGACTAAGCCCTTATTAAAATCCGGGCAATATTACCAAGGAATTGACCTTACAACAAACGTTCTTATGGAAGGCTTGAACGGGGAAGGGTATAAAAATAAGCGTTCTAAGAAAGATAGTCCAATTAAAGCTATTGTAGTAATTGCAGTAATTTTAGTTTTGGTATTTCTTTCTTCACGAAATAAAAATGGCGGAAATTTTATGAGCGGAAGAGGCTCTGGATTTTTCTTTATTCCTGGCGGTGGCTTCGGCGGCGGCGGTAGTTCTGGAGGAGGAGGTGGCTTTGGTGGCTTTGGCGGCGGTGGCTTCGGCGGTGGTGGCGCTGGTGGTGATTGGTAGAAATTATTCGTTTTTATCCAACCAAAAGATAGGTGGCAATTATTGCTGTCATAAAACCAAGGGCTTTGATTTTATTCATTTTTTCTTTGAAAAAGAGTAGGGCAAGAAGACTAGAAACTAGTACAATAATAACATTGTTAATTCCTAAAATACTGGACTGAGCCCAATTTTTTTCAGCTTCCAGTACGGAATACGCTTTGAGTAATAAGTAAATAGAAAAGTAATTGGGTATTCCTAAAACAATTCCGCCAAGTATACTTTTGAATTGAAAAACAGTTTTTTTGCGCAGCAATTGAATTCCTAAAATTGTAAGTCCAATGCAGCCAGCGATACCAAAACCAATGGCACTAAATAGATTGGGCGTCAATATGCCTAAATTACTGGGTTGAATTGCAAAATTTAAGAGAACGTCTAACAATCCGCTTCCAAGAAAGATAATAAGTAATAATAGAATCCCTTTTTTTGCAGTTGCTTCTTGTTTATTTTTCGAGAAATTCAATAATACAACCGAAAGAATTGCAGCAAGAATGCCTATTGTTTTCCAAATTGTGAGTGCTTCATTATAGAAAATTATGAGTGCAATAATTGAAATAGCTAAGCTCATTTTTCCTGCAATTGCAGTAGATCCAATCCCATTCTGTTGGCTACTTTTCCCCATAACGGTGAAAATCCCAATGAATGAAATTCCACAAATTAGCGCAAATAATTTCCAGTTTCCAGTTGTCAATGCACTATTTTGCCATTGATTGCCGTAAAGTATAAAGCCACAACTTACCGCGGTTACATAATTCCAAACGATGGCTTGGAATAAATCAATTTTATAACGTTCGAATCCTTTGAATATAACTAGAATGACGCTTGAAAAGAGAATGCTAAGGAGTAGGAAAATCATTTAGTGTAATGGGTTAATTGATCACCGTTAGCGAATTTTTCGTGTTGTGAATTTGTATAAAAGTTGATTATTGGTGCGGGTAATCCGCTTTCAATATTTTTTTTACCGTGTAAAACAAATGCTTCATCCCATATACCTTGTGCTATAAAATAGTTTAGGGTTGTTGCTCCACCTTCAATCAGAATGGAGAGCATGTTCATTTTGTGTAATGCAATCAGACAATTGTCGAGCGTAAAAGGAGTAATCGCTTTGTAATGTACATTTCCTTCTTGGGCTTCGTAACTTGCATTCAAAACAATTGTGGGTTGTTGGTCATGAATGAGTTTAATTTCCTTTTTACTTTCTTTTATTTTAAGTTCGGAATCAATTACGATTCTTATAGGAGATTTACCTATAACCGCACGTACATCCAAGCTCGGGTTATCGATTAGAACGGTGTTTATTCCAACCAATATTGCGTGTTCTTTTGCGCGAAGACTATGCGTGAATATTTGAGTGCTTTCATTGGTGATCCAATGTATGCCCTGGTTTGCGTGTGGAGCAAAAAAGCCATCTTTGCTTTGCGCCCATTTTAAGGTGATGAAAGGTCTCTTTTTGTTATGGAACGTGAAAAATCGTTTGTTTAGGGCAATGCATTCTTCTTCTAAAACACCAACAGAAACTTCTATTCCTGCATTTTTTAAGAGTTCGATTCCTTTTCCATCTACTTGTTCAAAGCTATCACGACAACCGATAACAACCTTTTGAACTTTTTTTTGAATTAAGAGTAAAGCGCAAGGTGGTGTTTTTCCATAATGAGCGCAGGGTTCTAAAGATACATAAACCGTTGATTTTGGCAATAATTCAGGATGTTTAACCGTGTTTATTGCATTTACTTCGGCGTGGGCTTCTCCATACTTTTGATGGTATCCTTCTCCAATTATTTTTCCGTCGTGCACAATCACACAACCAACCATGGGGTTGGGAAAGACATCAGCCGCACCAAGTTGTGCTAGATCGAGACATTTGCGCATAAAAAATCCGTGATCGAATTCCATTTTTAGATTAGATTGTTCAATCACGGGTTATTATATTTTGTAATTATTTCTTGTAGAAAGGTAGTTTTGCAATCTTTGCAGCAACACCTTTTTCTCTAATTTCAATAAATATAGGGGTGTCTACTGTAGTGTTAGCAACGGTTACGTATCCTAATCCAATTCCAAGTTTCATAGATGGTGACATCGTTCCAGAAGTAACAATTCCAATGGCTGCGCCAGAAGCATCTAATATTCTGTAATCATGACGAGGAATTCCACGTTCAGTCATCTCAAAGGCAACCAATTTTCGGGTTACACCTGCTTCTTTTAACGCTTTGATGCGATCAGAATCGATGAAGTCTTTTGTGAATTTTGTAATCCATCCTAAACCTGCTTCAAGTGGAGATGTTGTATCGTTGATGTCGTTACCGTATAGGCAATAACCCATTTCTAAACGTAATGTATCTCTTGCTGCTAAACCGATTGGCTTAATTCCGTAAGCTGCACCAGCTTCGAATACTTTTTTCCAAACCGCTTCAACTTCTGTATTCTTGCAATATATTTCAAAGCCACCACTTCCGGTATATCCTGTTGCTGAGATAATTACATGTTCTATTCCTGCAAATGGACCTACAACAAAGTGATAATAAGCGATATCGGATAAGTTAACTGAAGTTAAGCTTTGCATGGCTTCAACTGCTTTCGGTCCTTGAATTGCCAATAATGAGTAGTCGTCAGACAAATTCTTCATAGTAGCACCCATTGTGTTGTGAGAACTGATCCAATCCCAGTCTTTGTCGATGTTTGAAGCATTCACAACCAATAAATATTGCTCGTCTTTAATTTTATAAATGATTAAATCATCAATAATTCCACCTTTTCCATTGGGCATGCAACTGTATTGTGCGCGACCGTCAATTAGAGTAGCTGCGTCGTTTGTAGACACTTTTTGAATTAATGCTAATGCATTTGGACCTTCAATGATAAACTCTCCCATGTGAGAAACGTCAAATACACCAACAGCTGTACGAACAACTTCATGTTCGGCATTTACGCCTTCGTATTGTACTGGCATATTATATCCTGCAAAAGGAACCATTTTAGCGCCGAGTGACTCATGTATGTGGCTTAGTGCTGTATTTCTCATATTGGGCTTGTTGTTTATAGATTTTTCAAGTCACAAATATAAGAAACTGTTTTGATTTTTCTTTTGTAGATCCGTAAGCTGTGAAAATTTCACTTTTTCATGTTAAATTTTTAAAAAGACTCGGAAGTACTTTAACTATACCTCTCAAATATAAGGTTGTTTTATGCTTATTTTCTTGTGCCTAAACGTAAATAAATTACGTTCATTTAGTTTTACATTTGTTTTTATTTTGTTGATAAAATAAGAAAATTAGTGATTAATAAACAATCATTTTTATTAAACGATGCACTACTTTTGTGCCGTAGTGTTTGATGAATGTTTTTAATTTATTGTTGTTATAAAAACACACGCCTTAACGGGATAAACTATAGTGAAATGGAAAGCAGGGCAATAATACACATGGATTTAGATACGTTTTTTGTTTCCTGCGAGCGATTGTTGGATAGTAGGTTATTGGGAAGGCCTATTCTTATTGGCGGAACGAGTGATCGAGGGGTTGTTGCTTCGTGCAGTTATGAGGCAAGGAAATTCGGTATTCACTCGGCAATGTCGATGAAAATGGCAAAAGAAAGATGCCCGGAAGCTGTCATTATTAAAGGTAATTCGGGAACATATATGAAGTACTCCCAAATGGTTACCGATATTATAAAAGAAGGCTCTCCAGTTTATGAAAAATCTTCTATTGATGAATTTTACATCGACCTAACGGGCATGGATCGTTTTTATGGTTGTATGCAATACGCAAGTGAAATGAGGCAACGCATTATGCGTGAAACGGGTTTACCGATATCTTTTGGAATGTCGGGTAATAAAACGGTTTCTAAAATTGCAACAGGTGAAGCTAAACCCTGCAATCAAATTCGCGTGAATCATGGAAGTGAAATTGGGTTTTTAGCGCCACTATCAGTTAAAAAAATACCTATGGTGGGCCTAAAAACATTTCAAACATTGTGCAGTTTAGGTGTGAGACAAATACATACAATGCAACAAATGCCAATCGAACTAATGGAAAGTGCTTTGGGTAAAAATGGGGTAAATATATGGCATAAAGCACAAGGTGTGGACGATTCGCCTGTGATTCAGTACAATGAACGAAAATCAATATCCACCGAACGAACGTTTGATAAAGATACCATCGACATTATTAAATTAAAAGGGATTTTGGCGGCAATGGCAGAAAATTTAGCCTTTCAATTACGCAGGGGTAAAAAAGTGAGTGCGTGTATTAGTGTAAAAGTGCGTTACTCTGATTTTCAAACACAAACCTTGCAGAAGAAAATTCCATATACTGCTGCGGATCATGAAATTTTACCTTTAGTACAAGAGCTGTTTGATAAAATATACAACCGTAGACTTTTAGTAAGATTGATCGGTGTGAGGTGTAGCGAACTTATTAATGCGCACCATCAACTCACGTTGTTTGATGACTCAGAACGCTTGTCTAATTTATACAATGCCTTAGATCAAATTCGAGATAAATATGGGGATAGGGCGGTATTGCGTGCCGTGGGCATGGAGGCTAGAAGTATAGGTCGCTTCAACCCTTTTTCTGGCGATGCGCCACCATTATTAGCGAATAGGAGAGTATAGGCGACAGTAGCGTTAAATTAGCGCCAAATCGTAATAGATTATTCATGAATAATTTTATCTTTACAACGGAATAAAAAAATTCTAAAATAGTATCATTGTGAAGAGACTCGTTTATTCAGAGGAAGAGTTAGTAATTCTATTAAAAGAAAAGCACATAGGCGCATATAATTATTTATATGAAAACTATGCTGCAGCTTTGAATGGCGCAATTTTAAAGGTTGTAACAAGTACAGACGTTTCAGAAGAACTATTACAAAACGTATTCTTAAAGATTTGGAAAAGTATTGAGGCGTATGATGAATCGAAGGGTAGGTTGTATACCTGGATGTTTAATATCGCTCGAAACACTGCAATCGATTTTACAAGATCAAAAGAAGCACGAATTTCGAAAGAAACCCACAGAATTGACGATCACAGTAATGAGGTAACACACACCAATGCTATCAATATTGATACTATTGGGGTTAAAGAGAAGATCAGTTTACTGAAAGAGGAATACAGGATATTAATCGATTATGTATATTTTTTAGGATATACTCAGGAAGAAACGGCAGAAAAATTAAGTATCCCATTAGGTACGGTCAAAACCAGGATTCGAGCCGCAATAAATCAACTTAGAAAAATATTGAATTGAAGCTTACAGCTATAAATAGGTATGTTCGAATGCTCTTTTGGACGCTTGTTATTCTATTAATCCTGCGTACATTTTTCGTCCAAATTTACAAAGTTCCAAGTGGATCGATGAATAATACTTTAAAAATCGGAGATTACATTGTTGTCAACAAATGGGCATATGGTATTCGGTTGCCAAACACACCACTTTCGTTACCTTATGGACACACTTATTTGGATTGGGTAGCGATTCCTTACATCAGGACTTTTGGCTACGCGGATGTAAGCAGAAACGATGTGTTGGTTTTTAACTTTCCACAAGAAAAAGATTTACCGGTCGATCATCGTCGTGAATATGTAAAAAGATGTCTCGCAGTTCCAGGAGATAGGATTAGTATACATAACGGAATCGTTAGCGTTAATCGCAAAATAGTAGAAGATGAATCAACTGCATTAAGTGTTAGTAATCAAAAAGTAAATTCCATAGATAGCAGTTTTTATACACCAAATTTATATCCACACTCAGCACAGTTTAAGTGGAATAAAGATTTTTTCGGACCACTCAAAATACCAAAAAAAGGATCAACAATCGAGCTTAATTTGAAAAACAAAACACTTTACCGAGAATTGATCGAATATTATGAAAAAAACACGTTTGAAGAAAGGGGGGGGAATATTTACATTCAAGGAAAGTTGAGTACAAAATATACATTTAAAATGAATTACTATTTTGTATTAGGAGACAACCGAAATAACTCTATAGATTCAAGGTATTGGGGATTATTGCCAGAAGATCATATCATCGGCAGGGTTTCATTTTCATTCTAACAAATTAAATCAATGTTTGTAAAACCAAAACTGAAATTACCACGTAGATAAAAGAAGAAAATATTAGGTAAACACAAAATGTGTGACCTATTGTTATATCAAATCTGTGTATTTGATATAAATTATTAAATTTACACAAAAAAGATACGAATATTAAATTATGAATATTAAAGCCTACATAGAGTCAGGAGTTTTAGAGTTATACGTCTTAGGTGACGTTTCTGAAGCAACACGTCTTGAAGTGGAAACTTTAAAAATCACGTATCCCGAAATTGGATTAGAAATTACTCAAATTGAACTTGCATTAGAACGACACGGTCAAATTAACGCCGTTGCGCCTCATAGCTCTTTGAAACCTTTAGTGTTGGCTACCTTAGAATATGTAAAGCGCTTAGAGTTGGGGGAAGAAATGTGTTTTCCGAAAGTAATGGATGAGCATTCTACTCCAGCAGATTTCGAACAGTGGTTAAATTCACCAGTTTTTAGTACCCCAGAATTCATTGAAGATATTTCTGTTAAAATCATTTCAGCAATTCCTGGAAATATTACGGCAATAGTTTGGATTAACCACATGGCAGCAGATGAAACACATCACGATGAATATGAAAAATTCTTAGTTTTAGACGGTTCTTGTCATATTATTGTTGAAGGGGTTGTAAATGAGTTGCTTCCAGGAGATTATTTTCAAATCCCACTTCATAAGCATCATGAAGTTATCGTCACTTCTTCTATACCGTGTAAAGTGATATTACAACGCATTGCAGCATAAGAAATCTAAATTGCCATTGAATGAATGGGAATGACATGGGTTACTTTAATTTACAACTTTACTAATACACTTAATTCAAAGACTTGATTTTCAACAATTAAGTTAAATTTTGCTATTCATCCCAGTTATCTTACACCGTACATTTTTAAATTGAACGCTGATATGAATCGTAATCGTCTACTTTTCAAATAGATAAGTGAAAAAAAAGGAAGAGTCCCATCAGATATGGAACGCTTCCTTTTTTCTAAAAACTATAATTTATTCCCAATTTTAATGCGAACGGTGTTCCGGGGGTATAATGTATTTCCCCAACTTCGTTTGTTTCATTTTTTAGTTTACTGGTTGTATCAAATTGTGCTTCATTCCATTCTATATTCAAAATATTTTCAATGTTTATAGAAAATTTTAAGCGAGATACTTGATAATTAAATGAAGCGTCAAGCAACGTATAGCCTTTTGCGATTACGGTATTAGATTCATTTGCAGATCGATTCGAAATATGGCGATACCGTATTGCGGCAACAATATTTTTATGGGAATAATTTAGTCCACCAGCCGAAGTTAAAGTTGGTGCCAAGGGTATTAAATAATCAGATGCTAATTGATTGCCAAAAACAGTCGTAGTAAGTCTGTTTTTAGAAATATTAAAATCAATGTCAGCAAAAAAACTTCGATTCAATTGGGTACGTATGCTAAAATCTATTCCCGTTCTTCTACTGGATCCTTTGTTCTCTGTAGTTCCATCATCACCCACATATGCCAGTTCATTTTCAAGCTCCAGATTCCAAAATGCAACAGAAATAACGCTATGTTTGGATAAATTAAATAAAGTTCCAATTTCATTTCCTATTGCTTTGGGGAGTGTATGATTATTTTTATCTTGAACGGTAGCACGTGCATCATTTGAATGGTATCCAATGCCAGAATTTAGAAATAGAGAAAGCTTCTCAGATAAAGTATATATCAAATTTACTTTTGGGCTAAAAAGAGTTTGGTAATTATTTCCAGAATAATTTGTGCGCAATGAATCACTTGGAAGCAAGTCGACAACATCAAACGTAAAGTAATCATATCTAGCACCAAGTTCTAGCCTAATTCTCTTCGAAAATTGTACAACTTCATTGATGTAAATGGCAGAAGACAACTCGTTTATAACACCTAATGCAACAGCATTTCGTCTAACTCGGTCCGCAGTATTCCATAATTGGTTATTAATTGCATCATACCTTATTGTTGTACCAATTGTAAATTTGTTATTCAAATTCCAGAGTTTGTGCGACACTATATAGTTGGAATTTACCCCATAAATATTTCGTTCGTCGCCTTGTTCAATTTCATCCCCATTTATAGAATCATTTAAGAAAAGTGTGAAATTGCTAAACAACTGAAACTTATATTTGGTGTGGTAAGCTTGCGCCGAAAAAACGCCATTTTTGGAAGTATAGCGATAGGATAAATTTGTTGAATACCTTGAAGTGATTCCTCCTTCACTCGGATCAAGGCTACCAAATCGTGAAATAGTGCCGAGTTTAACTGCTCTCTCTGGGATTTGTCCTGAAGCGTTCCATGACGAATTGAATCCTGATAAACTAAGGCTTAATCTGCTTTTTGGGTTTATGTTGAAAACGGTTTTAGAAAAAATATTTAGACGACTAAATTTTTGAGGAAGTTCAAAAAATCCTTGATTCAACATATAATCTGCTGCAATGTATGAACTAATTTTCTTCGAAAATTTTGGTAAATTGAACAATGCTACAATATGGTTTCCTGATACTTTGTTGCGCGTTGGAACTAAATTAGTTTCAACAATTATAGAATTATGTTTTAAAGAATCGTAGGTATTAAATTGAACCGTTGCTGCAGTGCTGAAATTACCAAAAGCAGCTTGATAAGGGCCTTTTGTAATAGCAATTTTGTTTACAGTTTCGGGTATCAGAAAATGTAGATCCATATAGCCTTGACCATGTCCGTGACTAGACAGATTCACTGGGACACCATCCACATAAGACGCTACGTCGGTTCCGTGATCACAATCGAAACCACGAATAAATATTTGCTCGGCTTTTCCGCCTCCTGCGTGTTGGGCAATAAATAAACCAGGTACTAACTTTAATAAATCTTGTGCCGAGTTTTTTGGTCGATTTTGAAAATCTATTTGATTTAGTTTTTGAGAAGATGCCGTTGAAATTGGTCTATCTGCCTTTACTTCTACTTCAAATATAGAGAATAGTCTTTTTAGTTTCACGTCTAAATTCCCATCCTCAAAGTGTTTAACGTTTAGTTTAATGTTGTAGGTTTCATACAATTCATTTTCAATAACTAGGGGATAGTTTTTCAATTGCAATACGGAAAGAGAAATCTTGCCAATACTATCAGTACGGTAGGTGGAAGCATTTATTGTCAAGGCTAAGTCTTTAATGTGTTCACCCGTATCGAAGTCAGTTACGCGAAGAACAATAGTGTTTTTTTGAGAAAACAGGGCGGATGTATGGATAATACATGCCATAAGGAATATACGAAATTTCATATTGATGGTTAAAAATGTTAGCAACGACATATGTAATCATTTCTAAAGCTTGTGAAATGATTGTACCGCTCATTGAATGAATTACCCAACAATTACTAATTTATTAAGGCAGATTCATATAATGGGTAAGCGGCTGTTTCTGCATAGAAACAGTTTTTGAAGTATCAACAATTTTTTGGAGGAGGAGTAGAGTTTTTACAATCCGGCATCCTAATGTCAAAAATTGAATTAGTTATGCAATCGGTTTGCTGTAGTTGAAAATTGTAACTTATGTGATTTAGGCAAACAGGAACATGTTGCTCCATTTTTTTTAATTCATTGTTGTTTCCTTCATCTTTTTCACTTGTTTTATCCTCATCTAAAATTTGCT
>JAYSRU010000070.1:0-16853 GCA_043720875.1 Crocinitomicaceae bacterium | reverse complement strand
TAATGCGAGAGGAACAGCAACGAAAAATGAAGTAACTCAAGCTTTGTTAGATCTTAGCATATCCAATTATGCGCAAGAAATTTCTTTGACCGAACAAGAAAACATTAAAATCAAATTAGAAAAATATACAGGTAAACTAGACAAATCGCTTGTAACCACTGAGCTGTATATGGAAGTCAAAAAATCCACATTACTTGCCGAAACAACCGAAACTAGTGCTAGAGCTGATTACCAAATTCAACAGCAAAAAATAGCCGAAAAACAAAAGATACTCGATAGTAAGATTTATGGCTATTTGCCAACAGTTAATTTTACGGCTAGACTTGCAACCCAAGCATTTCGAGACAAATTTGATTTTTTATCGAACCAACCATGGTTTCCATACTCTTATGTAGGTATAGATTTGAAAATGCCCTTATTTGATGGATTTCAAAAGAAATACAGTACAAAGATTGTAGCCTTAGAAGTTGAACAAGGTAAATTGCAATTGGCTGAATTAGAGCGCAATGCGATGGCACTACAAAATGAAGCTATTAGCAATTTAGCTCTTTCTAAAATGCAAATTACATTAAGAGAAATGGAACTTTCAGCCAATAGATCGCGCTTTGAAAGTGTAAAAGCTCAAATTGAATTAGGAACAGCAACAAGCGCAGATTTGAAAACAATTGAAAGTGAGTTTGCGCTATTAAACACTGCGTACGACCAAGCCTGTTTCGATGCATTAAAGGCTAATTTAGAATATAAAAAAGCTGTTGGTAAATGGTAAATCTGTAATTTTTTAGCCGCTGCAACACTAAACAATTCTTACTATATTAATTTCATTTTCATAAATTGTGTTACTGATTGAGTATATTTGATAAATTAGTACAGCCACTTATTAAAATACCGATAGAATGAAACTACGCCGCTTACTATTATTTTTCTTTATCTCCTTTACAATTGGAACTGTTTCATTCGGACAAGATGACATAGCTGATTATAAAAAACAACTAAAGAATAATAACCTTAGTGATTTTGAATATGCAGAAATTTATACCGGGCTAAGCGGATCGGATGCTGATGATAGTATCCAAAAATGGGCTAATCTTGCCTTGAAGCACATAAAAATACTAGAAAACAAAAAAAGTATAAAACCAAAATTAAGAGACGAAATATATTTTTTGAAAGCTCAAATTTTTTCTAATATTGGTTACGGATTAAAAGTGAAAGGATATTTAAAAGAAGCTTTAAACAGCTATTTTACCGGAATAACCTTTGCTGAAAAATGTAAAAACAAGGAACCATTAGGTAATTTACGCAACAATTTGGGGTCGGTCTATTTGATGCAAGAAGAGTATGAGCAAGCAATAAAAAACTACATGATCAGCGTTTCAATTTTTAAGAATAATTCTGAAAATGCAAGTTTCTTGGGCCGGACATATTTTAACTTGGCCAGTTGTTATGACGGTTTAAAAAACGCTAAACAATGTATCCATTACTACAAGTTAGCTTCCTATGAATTTGAAACCGTTAAGGACACGATATATTTAGCCTATTCCTGGACAAACATGGCATCACGTTACCACAAGGCACATAAGCTAGATTCTTCTGAATCATATGCGCTGAAAGCGATGGCGGTTTTTGATAAACTTAAACTCAAAGAAGAGCAAGCTTGGTCTCGGTCTATTTTAGCCAATATTAAGATAAGCACGGGTGAGTTTCCTGAAGCTAAAATATATTGTGATGAATGCCTCAAATTAGGATTAGAAACTCGAGCACCAGTTCAAATACAAAGTTGTTATGAGGCAATCAATCGGTATTATACAGCCATGGGTGATTATAAACTAGCCTACACCTATTTTCGTAAATTCGATTCAATCAAAGATTTGCTGACCAATAATGACAATAAAATTGCTTTATCCACCGGTGAAATTCAATATGAATTCACAAAAAAGGCAGAAGAAATGCGCATGGAAAATGCAAAACGAAAGGTGCGTTTTCAGGAAGAAAAAAAGCGCGGTAACTTAATTCTTTATTTTTCCATTGGAATGTCGTTGCTTATTGCCGGAATTGCGTATTCAGTATTCCGAAATTTAAAAAAACAACGTTTGGCGAATACGATAATTTCGAACCAGCACGAAATAATTCAAAACTTCAATAAAGATTTAATAGATTCGATCAATTACGCAGAGCGCATTCAAAAAGTTTTGATGAAAGGCGAGAAAATATTGGATCAAGAGTTCGGGGATAATTTCATCTACTATGCCCCAAAGGCAATCGTGAGTGGTGATTTTTACCTATCCGACTTTTTACCTGACAATAGAATTGCCATTATGGTGGCGGATTCAACAGGTCATGGAGTGCCCGGTGCCTTCATGTCGTTACTAAATATTTCATTTTTAAATGAAGCTATCCATGTGCAAAAACTACCCAGCGCGCATGAAATATTTGAATTCATAAAGTCAAAATTGATCCATAATTTGCGTCATCACGATGGTACGTTTGGGCAAGATGGTATGGATGCAGTGCTTTTTCTTTTCAACCCATTAACTAAGGAACTTTCGTTTGCAGCAGCCAACAACGCTCCAATTATCATCCGAAATAATGAAATCATAGAGTACAATTCAGATAAAATAGCCATCGGTTATTCTTCAGATGAGTCCTTACGTTTTACCTCTCAAAATGTACAATTAGAAAGCAACGATATTGTAATTGCATGGACAGATGGGTATGCTGATCAATTTGGTGGGGAACACAATAAAAAATTTAAAAAGAAAGAATTGATCCATTTAATTCATCAAAACATTCACCTACCCTTACCCGCGTTAGGCAAAATTCTTGAAGAAACATTTGTTGCGTGGAAGGGCGATCATGAGCAAATTGATGATGTATTGATCGTTGGCTTTAAAGTGAAGTGACCGAAATTCTTGACATAAAACTTAAATTACAAACGCTGCCAGAAAAACCTGGGGTATATCAATATTTTGATAAATCGGGCGTGATCATTTATGTTGGAAAAGCAAAAAACTTAAAGAAACGAGTAGGTAGCTATTTCACCAAAAATCATGAGAATTATAAAACCAGTTTACTGGTAAAGAAAATTTGCGACATCCATTACATCGTTGTTGACACGGAAGTAGATGCTTTGTTGTTGGAAAATAACCTGATTAAAAAATACCAACCGCGCTACAATATTCAACTCAAAGATGATAAAACTTTCCCTTGGATTTGTATCAGCAACGAGGCTTTCCCAAGAATTTCAACAACACGTAGGGTAATTAAAAACGGTGCAAAATACTTTGGACCTTATCCCAATTTGAAAGTCATGTACACCATGTTGGATTTGATCAAACAATTGTTCAAGTTGCGTACGTGCCAGTTGGATTTATCCGCTAACAAAATCGAGAAAGGCGTTCACAAAGTTTGTCTAGAATATCATATTGGCAATTGCAAGGCTCCGTGTGTTGGAAAACAAACTCACAACGAATATGACGGTTGGATCACTGAAATTGAAGACCTTTTGAAAGGAAATATTAGTGTGGTTATTTCATTGCTGAAACAAAAAATGCTCGAACATTCTGCAAAATATGAGTTTGAAGAAGCACAAGAGTTAAAAGAAAGAATTGAAGTTATTGAACGCTACAAAGCCAGAAGTACAATTGTGAGTCCAACCGTTGGCAGATTAGATGTACTTACGCTAGTGGATGATACCGAATCAGTTTTTGTTAATTACCTAGTCGTTTTAGATGGAGCAATCATTCATGGGTATACTTCCGAAATTCAGAAAAAATTAGATGAATCTCCGGAGGATATTATCAGTTTTGTTTTGCCTGAAATGCGTGAACGTTACCAAAGTATTTCGAGAGAAGTATTAGTGCAAACTGAATGTTCGTTGGCACTGCAAGGTGTAGATTTTTTCGTTCCGCAACGTGGAGATAAAAAACATTTACTGGATTTATCGCTGCGCAATGCAACATTTTACCGCATCGAGAAGCTGAAGCAAGAAAAAATAAAGGATCCTGACCGCCACGTAAATCGTATTTTGGAGACCTTACAAAAAGACCTTCACTTAAAAGAATTACCCACTCACATCGAGTGTTTCGATAATTCCAACATTCAAGGAACGCATCCAGTTTCTGCCTGCGTGGTTTTTAAGAATGCTAAACCGAGTAAAAAAGATTACCGCCATTTCAATGTTAAAACAGTTGTTGGTCCAGATGATTTTGCAACGATGACAGAAGCACTTACGCGTCGTTACAAACGCTTGGTCAACGAAGGAGAAGCCTTGCCCCAATTGATAATAATTGATGGAGGAAAAGGACAACTAAGTGCCGCATTGGACGCTTTGGACGCTTTAAATCTTAGGGGTAAGATGGCAATTGTTGGTGTTGCAAAACGCTTGGAGGAAATTTACTTTCCTGGAGATTCAATCCCATTGTATTTAGACAAACGATCAGAATCTCTCAAATTAATCCAACAATTAAGAGATGAAGCACACCGCTTTGGTATTACACATCACCGGAATCGCAGAAGTAAAAGTGCCTTAGTAAGTGAACTTACTCAAATTGAAGGCATTGGTCCGAAAACACAACAAGATTTAATGTTGGCATTTAAGACTGTGAGTTTAATTAAAGAAAAAACGGAAGAAGAATTAGCCAACATTATTGGTTTTTCAAAAGCAAAGATTGTTTGGGGCTATTTCCATTAAAAGTCAAAAATCTGATCCCCAAAAATTCCATCCACAAAATACCATTCACCATTTTCATGAAAAAATGTAGATAACTCGTGATGTACTTCTTCCACACCGTTTTTACCTATAAAATATGCCTTGAACTCCACTCGGTAATCTTCAACGCGCAATATTTCAAGCTTTAACCATTGCGTTCCAAGTGACCATTCTTCTAAATCCTTGTGCGAATAATTGCCACGTTCCTTGCTGTGCGTGGTACGTAACAAATAATCTATGTTGCCAGTAACGTAAGCACTATAGCGCGAACGCATCAATAATTCTGGTGTTGACGGATGCTGTAATCCATCGATAAAGGGTTTGCAACAGTTTTCAAAATCTTTTTCAGGACTACACGGACATTTCATAACACTACTATTCATTAGTTGTTCAACATTCCTGCTTCAATATCAGCCAAATTCCACAATACTTTATCACTGTGGGGAAGCGTAAGCATTTGATCTAGTTTACTGGCCACAAAATCTGGCGCATTCAATTGACCTGAAGTATAAAAATCATGAAAATTTTGAGCGGCTGAAAAATCTTCCCGTTTACTTTCACGAATTTTCGATTGCATTTTAGTATCAATTACACCCGGTGAAAACGCATAAACTCTAGTTGATTTACCGCGCTCCTTTTCTTCCTCAAACAAAACTTGAGAAAACATGTCAACACCAGCTTTAGCAGTGCAATAAGCCAACCACGAAGCAATGGGTCTTTTTGCGGCGCCAGAACTAATGTTTACTACCGACAAATTTTGTGTTTGAAATTGTTGTAAAAATTTATGCGTAAGCGCAACAAGGGCATTTAAGTTCACCTGTAACACAGCATCAAAATCTGAGGTAGTTTGCTGCGAAAATCGCTTGATCTCCCCAATAATACCTGCATTATTAATGAGCACAATTTCTTCTGTAGCAACTGCCGGAAAAAAGAATTGATTTACCGCTTCCTGCTCCGCCAAATTCAAATGCATTGCCGTGTAATTTGCGTGATCAACCAAATGATTTCTGCCGATACCAAATACCAAGTCACCTTTTTTCAAAAACAATTCAGCCAAGGATTTTCCTAATCCACTTGAAGTACCTGTGATAAAAACCGTTCTCATGCGCTGAACCTTAAAATACTATCCTAAGGCTTGAATTAAATCATCAATTAAATCATCTGCATCTTCTACACCAACACTTAAACGAATTAATGAGTCAACAACACCAGATTTTTCACGTTCTTCTTTTGGAATTGAAGCATGCGTCATTGTTGCAGGATGACCAATTAAAGATTCTACACCCCCAAGCGATTCAGCCAAAGCAAAAAGTTCAGTTTTTTTCACAATTGCATGCGCATCTTCAATTTTATTTCCATTAAGCGTGAAAGAAATCATTCCACCAAATCCACGCATTTGCTCTTTTGCCACCTGATGATTAGGATGTTTAGGAAAACCTGGCCAATATACTTTATCAATTTTTGGATGTGTTGTAAGGTAATTTGCTATTTTTTCACCGTTTTCACAATGACGTTGCATACGTAAATGCAATGTTTTAATTCCACGTAAAACAAGGAAAGAATCCATTGGCGCAGTTACAGCTCCCGTACTATTTTGAATGCGGTACATTTCATCTGCAATTTTTTGATCGTTCACAACTAGTGCTCCCATGACAACATCAGAGTGACCTCCAAGGTATTTTGTAACCGAATGCATCACGATATCTGCACCAAGATCCAACGGATTTTGCAAATAAGGAGTGGCAAATGTATTATCAACCGCCAACATCGCATTTGCTTTTTTAGCAATACTTGCCATTGCTTTAATATCAACAATACTCATCATGGGATTGGTTGGCGTTTCCACCCAAATCAATTTCGTATTTGCATTAACTTTTGCCTCAACAGCAGCAGGGTCCGTCATTCCAACAAAATGAAAAACAATACCATACTTTTCAAAAATAGTCTTAAAAATACGGTAAGTTCCACCATAAAGGTCATTCGTAGAAATTACTTCATCCCCTGGATTCAACATTTTTATCACACAATCAATTGCAGCTAAACCAGAGCCAAAACAAGCACCGTGATTACCATTTTCAATGGCAGCAATATTTTTTTCCAAAGCATGTCGCGTTGGATTTTGGGTACGCGAATATTCATATCCTTTGTGATTTCCAACACCAGCTTGCACATAAGTGCTTGTTTGATATATTGGAGTCATGATTGCTCCTGTACTTTCGTCTGGATGTACACCAGCGTGTATTGCTTTTGTTCCGAATTTCATTGCCTTGTTTTTTTGCGAAGGTAAAGTTACATAATGCATTTCAATCCTACCTTGAATTTAACAATATAAACAACGCAGTTCAAATGTTGACCCAATATAGATATTACATTACAGATTAGAAAAAAGGAAAGTAAATACTTCATTTTGACGATTTAATATTTTTAGCCGAAGATAAAGAATGTTTTCAGTTTAGCGGACTAGAATATAATTCAAAATACAACTAACCGATTTTGCATTTGTAAGGGTCATCATGTGTGAACCCTTTTTAACAATGAACATAGGGTTTTTAATGTTTTTTAAGGGTAATGTGTGATCATTTTCCCCATGAATTTGATAAATACTTTTTGTATTTGATGTTCGCTCCCAATTCATAACTAAACTTACTGTACGTTTCATGTAGTTAGCATCCTTTCGTGCAAGCATCGACTTAAAAACCACTTTGCACTTGTTACGATCGGGTTCTACAATAGGCTGACAAATCTTTGCACCAAGCAGTAACAATGAACCTGGAACTAATTTATAGATTGGTAAATATTTTTGAAAAGAATATCTTTTTGGAAATTCTTTTCTGTTCTTTACACTAGCTATTATTATTGTTTTTTGTGGTTTTAGAAACTCCGAAAGCTCAACGCAAATCATACCTCCCAATGACACACCAAAAAGCACAAATTCTTTTGTTGTGTCAATTTGTTTTGAAAGTTCTTTTGCAAATTCTTTCATATCCATATTTTCATCTGGAGCGCTATACGTAATTATTTTTAGCACATAATTTGAATCTATGACAAGAGAATCAAAAATTCGCTCATCCGAACCTTGCCCAGGAAAACAATAAATCGTTGTTTTTTCTTGTCCAATAAATGAATTAATGAAGAACAAAAAGAAAATAAATACTACTGTTTTCATTCGTTCTTCATCAATTGCTCAATTAAAAAATAATTGTATGCTGATAATGCACGCCTTTTACTATTTTGACAGTATCATAAAATTGTGTTCCGATGCCAGCGTTGTATTTGATGTAATCAAAAATATAACTACCAACATACATATTATTATAGCCATAGGAAGATACTACATCACCATGAAAATTAGAATAATACTTAATAGTACTAACATTTGAATTTATATTATACAATCTTAATTGTATTGAGTCATTAACACCAGAACCATTAATTTCACTACTCAAATAGCCAAAAATTCCCGGCTTAATAGTAACACTATTCAATACCCCCTTGTTTAATGCGACCAAATTAATAATATCATTATTTTTTGAATCTGACATTACTAAATACGCATCATCATTTACGTGTACATAATAATCTTGATTTGGTTTAGTAATAAATGATGAAAATGAAAAATTTCCATTTTCATCACTTGTGGTTGATGCTATAACTTTTGAACCGTTATTGAATGCCGAACCATAAGATTCCCATAAATCTATTGGAACATTGGCCATCAACGAATCATTCAATCCTAACTTAACAACTCCATTTACAGAAGTGTACTGATTTTTAACTTTATTACAAGAAAGAAGCGCGATTGATATTGCTATTAAAAAGATGTGATTTTTCATAAGACTGTAAATTTTACGGTTTCAATGTATCCATTATTATTTTCCATTTTCAAAATATACATTCCATTTTGCAAATCATGTTTTATTGTATTCAAGCCACTAATTAACATATACGTTTTAACAAGAAATCCCTTAGAATCATATACCGAACATGAAATAAATTTTGACTGATTATCAAGCTTTAATTCATCCATACTCGGATTTGGAAATACCATAGTTTTATTTTCAAATATGCTGTTCGCACTGTCCTCGACCTTAAGTACAGTGCTGTTATTCTCTGTGTTATTCTCCGTTTCGTTGTTACTCTTCCCTACAAAGGCACAAATTGATTGATTTGAATTAATATAAAAGTGAGCATTAACACCCGCATTAATGGTTGTGCCTGCGGTTATATGAATTTGATTTCCCGCCTCAAAATCTAAAATAGAACCAGAAATCATTATTACCGGTTTACTCTGAGTTTTATATGTTACATTACTTCCAATATCAATTCTATCTATTGCTTTGTGAGTTACCCGAACACCTTGATAACCAGAACCAGAATAAGCGCCAATATATAGATTTTGTAACCAAATAGAATCGTAATGGGCTTCACTTATTAAAAAATTGGTTAAATCTGGAAGTTGGTCTTCAACTTTTGCCCCATGTTTTTGATTGAATTCACTGCAATAAATGGCATCAAAAGGAGTCTTAGAATATTGCAAACTACCATGATATATATTTGGAAAGCCAAATTGTTTCTGATCAGGATTTAGTGCACTTATTGGCTTCGCCCACAAAAGATTATTACCCTTCAAATTATAATAATATTTATCTTCCCCGCCTAGAAGATCAAGAGCACTTGTAACGGGTAAAAAACAATCCCATGATGAGGTGTCAATGTCAGGATGCAAGTCTAAAAAAGCAAATTTCGTGACCGATTTCAGTGAATTGAATAACTCTGTAGTACTTCCCGGAGCAAAATCAATTTTATGAGAATCATTATTCACATAAAAAGATTCGTCGAGAAATGTAGTAAACGTACTTTCCCATGGTCTCTTTCTTTTAAATGTTCTTTTAAATACGAAATGTTGGTTTCCATCGACTGTCTTCCATTCGCAATAATTACGTCTTTGGAACCCTAGGAAATTGCGTTGTTTATCAATTTTTAGCACGGTAGAAAGAGGTGGTGCTAAGTCAAATTCATATTGTTCTGAAGAGCCATGAGAAGTTCCTATGTTTCGTAAAATAGGATATTGCCCAGGTTTTCCTGACAATGGTGGTTGCATATAATATTGACTAACCAATTTTGACCTTATTTCTGTAAAAAATGGGTGTGGTCCTTGAGAAGGGTTCAAAGCAGTTCCTGTTTGCGAATAATGATAGATAAAATAATCTTTTGCTTGTGGGGAACTAATCATAAAATTTTGATCTAGTAGATTAATTAAATCTGTATTTGGTATATACCATTGCGGAGATTCAATTATACTTCTAATAGAATGTTGCGCCGACAAAGGTACGTTAGCGCCTACTTGTTCTCCATCATAAGAGATACATAACCTTGAATGGTGATAATTTGTCTCAATTGGATTATTACTATACTCTACCTCCATCATTTTCAATGCAGTTCTAGCAACCAATGCCCCGTGTGAATATCCGACCAATGAATTTTCTACGAAGCTTCCATTTAAGAATTTACGAGAATTAAGCGTTTTAATTATACGCTTTAAAACTCTAGCATGATGTTCAATTCTGTCAGCGCCATCATCAAATCGCACGATGATAATATCAAAATTCATTTCATTTAAACGTGACAAAAAACGATTCGTGTTATATTTAGAAACTAACGTGTAAAAATTTTCAATGTTTCCTGGGTTAAACCCCATGACACAATAAAATGGTTTTTTTATTTCTCCTGAGAAATTAGTACAACCATAAAACGTCTTAATCATTGCTCCTACACCACCTTCATCAAAATGTTCCGTTGGGGCGATTGTGATTCCGACATGACTGAAATCCCCATCCCCATATTTTTCTGAATAATTCGAACTCGCAAAAACACTACTTTTTGAAACCATATTGTTCTTAACATTGATAAATTCAAAATTATTATTGCCTTCTAAAAGTTTGATATCAATGTAATCTCCAAACATTAAATTTCCAATATATTTTTTATTTTGAAAAATTTTAAGTTCAATATTCAAACTATCCAAAATACAAAAACTTTCATCTAGATATATTCTAATCGTTTCATTAGTGTTAGATGTATCTTCAATCAAACAAGTTAAAAAAATATTTTTTGTCAATAAACGATCTGCACGTAAATCTGAGTTCTTTTGCTGAAAATTAGGATTATGGTAGTTTACCATATTTGTATCAATTCGATTATATTTTATTGCAATGACTCCAACAGGTATTCTTCTTACATCAACGTCATTCTTATAAGTATTTTCCATAAGTTTTGCATACATGAGATGCAACGAATCAATATGCCTATTTGAATTAATATTAGAAAGAAATATATCATTATAAGCTAATAACCAGTCATTAACATTTGTTTGATTAGCTTTTCCAGCTTCCTTCCAAGAAGGAGATTGCCAATTACTATTTTCCAACAAAAAATCTGACGTAGTTAATTTTACAAATCCATTTAAAAACGGATCTTGAATTTCCTTTTTCTGTGCAAATCCAATTAAATTAATAAATAAAGCTACAGAAAACAATAGTATAGTTTTCATAACTCAATTATTTAGTAATCGTTTCTAATGCCTTAATTCTTTTATCTTGTTCAATAATATATAATGTGAGTTCTTCAATTTTCTCCATCATTATTTTATTTATTTCAGCCAAATTCAGTCCTTCGGTTTCTACTGTATTTGCATTCGGCACATTCGGTAAATGTTTGTTCTTGTTTATAAACGCTTCCAAGATACTCAACGGCATTAAATCATAGTTTTCCTCAAACACATAATCTGGCCAAGCTACTAAATCAACTTTTATTTCACGAGCGTACAGTAAACCAGAGTTATCTAATTGCAATAATTTTCGTGTAGAATTTTCAACTAAAATTAGTTTTTGAGCGCCTAAGCCTGCCTTAAGGTGAAAGAAACTTTCCAACGCGAGTGGATCTGCACTACCGAGCGCCAATCTATTAGAATAAGTAATGCCTCTATTATCAAATGACACTCTTGGTGAGTCTGTGCCAATACCTACTTTAGAATTTGAACAAAACCCAGTATATAATGAAGCTGTTGCTACATTACTAATCCAAAATGGCACATTTGCCAAAGAACCATCAGGCAAAGTGAGACAAGGAATTGCTGCACTTTGAGTTGCAACTATTGGTCCCTTGTAAACAGAACCATCTGCACTTTTGTATAATGGCTCTAAAACTCCTGTTGATGTTTCAAAAGAAGGTAAATTTGTTAAGTATAGATTTCCCTCTACTTTAAGATCTTGTCCAAGTTTGGTATTCCCAGTTACGCTTAAAGAATCCGATACTTTTAATGTCGAATCTATGTGAACCGTTCCCATAACTTCTAATTTTGTCATAGGAGTTTCTGTTCCGATACCAACGTTACCAATTGCTGGGAGCATATTTGGGTCAGTTTGCGCGTTTACATTCGTGTAAATGCCCCCCCCCCAGAAAGTTAGAGATAATAATAGTAATTTTTTCATAGTAAGTATTAGATTAATTTTTTAGAAAGGTACAAAAGTTTTTTTGATATACACGCTTATTTGAAAGTATTGGTCGCCAACAATTTAAATTAACATGCAAACATTACATTGTTCATGGTTTCAACAAAACTTGAAAAGACAACACCTGAATAATTCTTAATTTCGTACCTATGGAAAGTAATAAAATTACAGCACTCTTTGGTATAGATTTCCCCATTATCCAGGCAGGAATGATTTGGTGTTCGGGATGGAAATTGGCTTCGGCAGTTTCAAACACTGGCGGATTGGGAATAATCGGATCTGGGTCGATGTATCCAGAAGTTTTAGAAGAGCATATTTTGAAATGCCAAAAAGCTACGAGTAATCCTTTCGCAGTCAATTTACCGATGTTGTATCCTTCGATTGCCGAACATATTGAAATTATAATTCGACTTAAAGTACCGATCGTATTTACGTCGGCGGGAAATCCAAAAACATATACAAAACAATTACAAGACGCAGGAATCATAGTGGTTCACGTAGTTTCGAGTGTAAAATTTGCCTTAAAAGCACAAGAAGCTGGGGTTGATGCCATTGTAGCTGAAGGATTCGAAGCAGGTGGACATAACGGGCGTGATGAAACAACTACGTTTTGTTTGATTCCAAAAATTGCACAAGAAGTCACTGTTCCCATCATTGCCGCTGGTGGAATTAACTCAGGCAAATCTATGTTGGCATGTATGATTTTAGGAGCTGATGCTGTTCAAATAGGTACCCGTTTTATAGCCACCCCTGAATCCAGTGCGCACATTAATTTTAAAAATAGATTGCTTGAAACGCAGGAAGGCGATACCATGTTAACGCTTAAAGAATTAACTCCAGTGCGTTTGATTCGCAATGCTTTTTATGAAAAAATAGAAAGGGCATATCAAAATGATGCAACACCAGAAGAATTAACTGCTTTACTTGGACGAGGCAGGGCTAAAAAGGGAATGTTTGAAGGGGATTTAACGGAAGGCGAATTAGAAGTTGGTCAAGTAGCAAGTCTCGTCAAAAAAATTATGCCCGCTGCTGAAGTGGTACTCGAAATAATGAATGAATTTGAAGACGCTAAAAACGTATTTACGGACGCAAAATATAATTTTAAATGATACATTTTGAACGATTTACTTTAGACAATGGTCTAAAAGTAATTTTACATAAAGACGTTAACACTCCAATGGCATGTGTCAACACGCTTTTTGACGTTGGCGCAAGAGATGAAGTTGAAACCAAAACGGGATTTGCTCATTTGTTTGAACATTTGATGTTTGGTGGATCAGTTAATATTCCAGAATTTGATACACCCTTACAAAATGCAGGTGGAAACAATAACGCGTTTACAAGCAACGACATTACGAATTATTACGACACCTTGCCAGCAAAAAATTTGGAAGTAGCGTTATGGTTAGAAAGCGATCGTTTACTCTCGTTAGCATTTACGCCAAAAAGTTTAGAAGTGCAACGTAATGTGGTTATTGAAGAATTTAAACAACGTTATTTGAATCAACCTTACGGTGATGTTTGGTTGGAGTTGCGACCACTTGCATACAAAGAACATCCCTACAAATGGGCAACAATTGGGAAAGAAATTTCTCACGTTGAAGATGCAACCATGGATGACGTTAAAGCATTTTTTGCTAAACATTATCACCCTGGAAATGCAACCATGTGTATTGCCGGAAATTTTGAACGGTCTTATATCGAAGACACGGTAAACAAATGGTATAGAGATATTCCAAGCCAGGTGAAAACAGTTAGAAACCTTCCTAAAGAACCCGAACAACTCGAATATAGAGAATTAACAATTGAGCGTCCAGTTCCTAGTAAAAAGTTCTATTATTCGTTCAAAATGCCCGAAAGGAAATCTGACGGATACTACTATTGTGATTTGTTGTCAGATATCGTGGGTAATGGAAAATCTTCACGCTTATTTACACAACTCAAAAAAGAATTAAAATTAGTAACTGATATCTCTGCATTTATCATGGGGAGTTTAGATGCTGGATTATTAATTATTGCAGGAACACTTGAAGATGCCGTTACTTTTGACACTTTAGACAGCGCTCTGTGGGATTTACTTGAGGAAGTTAAAACCACTCAAGTTACAGAATTAGAATTAGCCCGTGTTAAAAATAAACTTGCTACATCCAAAGCATTTGAAGATTTACCTTTAACCCAACGCGCACTAAACTTGTGCACCTTTGAATTGCTAGGGGATGCAAATGGTATAAATGAAGAAATACACATTTATTCTAAAATAGAACCAAAGCATTTGCAAGCAACCGCACAAACAATTTTCAAGAAAACAAATTGCTCACTTTTAAAAGTGCAACCAAAATGAGTTTAAATAGAACTATTTGCCCTGTAATCACTCCTATTGGTGAATTACCATTACGTACACCACTTACCTTCGATATCGCTCCAAATTGTTTTTTATATTGGATGGGAGAAACACAAAGCGAAACTGTACACATTGCACTTCATTTTGATGCGGGTACAACCACGTGTAAAGGACCAGAAGCCGTTTATGCCTCGCGTTTACTTTTAGCAGGAACGAACGAAAAATTGCAACAACAAATTCAAAATGAAATTGACCAATTGGGTGGCTACGTGAGTTGTTCTGCTTCAGAAGAAAATTTCACAATGGACGTATATGCTTTGCGCGAAAACATTGTTGCCATTCTGCATCTTGTGCAAGCCGCATTTGATGGAGCAATTTTTCCAGAAGTAGAAGTACAAGATTTGATTCGAGAAGAAGTGCAAAATTTCTTAACCAATTCTGAGAAAGTTTCCTACTTGGCTTCGTTAACGTTTCGCCAAAAAGTGTATGGCAATGATTTACCGTACAGTAAAAAAGTAAGCGAAGCGTTTTACCGAGACATCGAGCGTTCAGATATTGTGAGTTTCTACCGCAAGAAATTAAAAAATGGATTAAAAAGTATTGAAGTTGTTGGCGATTTAGACACTGATATTATTGACGAAATTATTGACCTTTGGGGATCTCACGCTAATCTAGAAAAGACAAAAGTTGCTGAAAATTTTGAACATCAACCCGGATTCTATCACGTTGAAAAATTAGGCGCCTTGCAAAGTGCGCTAAGAATCGGCATGCCTATTACCAATTTCGATCATCCAGATTCTGTTGAATTTGATGTATTGAATACGATTTTTGGCGGTTATTTCGGTTCACGCTTAATGGCAAATATTCGTGAAGATAAAGGCTACACGTATGGTATTAGCTCATCTGTGCTGAATTACAGAAAAGCTAGTGGATTTCAAATTGGAACGGAAGTAAAGGATGAAGTGATTGGGGCAACGCTCAAAGAAATACAATTAGAAATTGACAGGCTAAGAACTGATTTAGTTGATCCTGCTGAGTTAGAACTGGTGAAAAATTTCATCATTGGCGAAACTTTAGCTTCTATTGACGGTGCCGAAGCAATGCTAGGAACTTATTGTGGATTGATTCAACGTGGAAAATCACTGCAATATGTAAACGAAACATTAGACCGTGTGCGTAATTTGAGTGCCGAAAGAATTAAGGAATTAGCCAATACATATCTAGTTTGGGATAATTTTGTAATTGTGGTTTCAGGGGCAACGAATCCAATGCTTTAACGTCTACACTAAAAGCCGTAACTTTACGTTTTGCTTTTATTGAATATACTCAGGTGATAAAATTATTTTCCTTCTTCCTATTTTTGGCTGTTGCATTTAGCAATTCAATGCGTGCGTCTCATATTTTGGGTGGAGAAATCACATGGAAATGTCAGGGAAATTCATACATTTTTGAACTCATCTTTTACCGGGATTGCAATGGTAGCGATGTAAGTGTTACCAGCGAAATGCTTAAAGTGTGGGGTCATCCTACTGTCACAAGTATTCCGGTCAATTACTTATCTCGCATTGATATCAGTCCGGCATGTACACAAGTTGGAGGTGGCGCTGCTCCTTTTGCCTGTGGGGCAGGTGCAGGTGGGGGAAACGGATTGGGTGCAATTGAAAAGGTTACCTATCAAAGTGCCCCAATTGCTCTTTCAGGGACTCCTCCAGCTTCTGGTTGGATTTTTACATACGAGAATAGTTTTAGAAGCAGCAGCATTACAAACCTTACAAGTCCAGCAACTTCAGGGAGCACAATTGTAGCAAAAATGTTCCCTATTTCTGGCGCATTGCCCGGATGTTATGATAGTTCTCCAAAATTTCTACAAGATCCATATTTTGTTAGTTGCGCTGGTGATAATTATCAATACAACGGTCATGCAGTTGACATCGATTTAGATTCAATCGTGTTTAGTTGGGGAAATCCATTAAACTATTTCCCAGCGCAAACCTACAACGGAACAACAATTCCAGCTGCTCTTGCTTTTGATGTTGGATTTTCCGCAAACTCACCTACACCTGATGCTTCATTTAATCCTTTAAATTCAGCAGCGTTCATCAATCCAAGTTCGGGAGAAATCACATTTAAGTCTTTCACACTTGGTAATTACACAGCTAAAATAATTGTAACTTCATTCAGACAAGGTCAAAAAATTGCAGAAGTTGAGCGTGAAACTCAATTTTTTGTAACGGTTTGCAATGCAACGAATACACAACCAGATATTATAGCTCCTTTTCCCTTGAGCAGTTGGACC
>JAYSRU010000069.1:0-1990 GCA_043720875.1 Crocinitomicaceae bacterium | reverse complement strand
AATATGTTGGCTACTATACCAAATTAAATCAAAAAATGTAAGGGGTCTAAAGACAAGAAAGGCCCGCGTTTATTTGCGGGCCTCAGCGTCAATTTTTTATTACAAATGAGATGGGTCTGTGATCGGAATCATATAACTTATTCCGTAAAGAAGTGCCCCGAGAATAATTGCAGCAAATACAAACATAAACACTGTATTTGCCGGGCGCTCAATATACTGGGCCTCTACTTCGCTCCAAAAAAGTCCCAGCTCTTCCGTAAGAGTTGTTTTTTTGGTACGAGCAGGCATTGCACTCAATTTTTCATCAAGCTTTGATGAAAAGTATCCATCAAATGCATTACTTGTATCCATGCGTTTCGCAAACCGATTACAAAGTTTCATTTACTCTCTCCTCAATAACGACAGTTTCTGTGAACTGTGCGTAGGTTTTAGCAAAGCAACTGCTTTACCACTGCATAAATATTAACATATAAAACACTTTTTGTCAATTGTCTATAGTGCGTATTTTTATGGCTAAAATAAGCTATTATAGAAGGAATGAAATACTTACTCGTTGCAGTGCTTATCTCTCTACCCACTGTTACTTTTGCGCAAAATGGCTCATTGCAAGGTTTGATTACTGGTACGTTAGGTTTTATAAATGTTGTCTTAATTCCCTTCATTCTTGGAATTGCGTTCTTAATATTTATTATCAATGCTGTCCGGTTTTTTGTTATTGGAGGCAATAATACCGAGAGTCAAGAAAATGCCCGCAATCTCGCTCTCTATGGTGTGGGGGCATTTGTACTGATTTTATCTTTGTGGGGAATGGTTAATATTTTAGCGAACGGTATTGGTTTAAATGAAGGACCGTGCATTGATGGCAAAGCCGTTCAATCTGACTACTTATATGGAATCAATAGCAATGCTCCTTGTTCGTCAGTCCGCCCACAACCACGGGCGCACCCTCGTATAGATACTGTCGCTCCAGGGAATGGCTTTGGTCAAGGTATTCCAGGCTCAGTACCGCCAGGCGGTATTGTAGGTGATCCAAACCCTGTCGGACCTGGAGTAATTATCCCTGGACGAGATATTCGCCCAACGACCCCCACCCCTTCACCAATCAGCTTCACTCCGGGCGGAACACCAATAATTAGTTATGATACTGTAAAAACAGCACAAACGACTATCAAATCAAGTGCGTCCAGTTACTTTTCAAGCACTATTAATAATGACTTCGGCTACAACAAGGAAATAGTCGCTCCTCTCTTCGCTGACTTAAATAAAGTTACCAATGACCAAATCGGTGAATTTCAAAGACTTAAGGCGGCAGTACGTTTGGGTGAAATAGGTGCTATTCCGAAGACGCTTGTGGCGAACTACATTACTACCTACAATACGTATGCCCAATCTGCTGGCACAAATCTAGGGGGACCAATTACCTTAGAATCATTAAAACTATCACTACCTACTCCAATACCTGCCACACTTATCAGCCGGAGAAATCAAACCAGACAACAAGTTATCGATGCGTTAACAGCTAGCAATGTTTCAACTAATACTAATCACGATGTAAATAGCATAGTTTCAAATTTATATAATATCAATACTGCTCCTGAAGTACGTTATAAAGCAGTAGTCAGTTTATATACCCCTGGCACTAATGGCACCCCCGCAATATTCAATGAAAATGTTCGATCACAGGCGTTACTATTTGACCGACTTCTAGCTGATATAAACGCAGAAAAAATATACACGGGTGATTTTAATCTTGGTTTTTAACATAGTTTTATAATTAAAGAAAAGTTTACTTGCTTATATACTTTCACAACGAGAAAAAGAGCAGTAGCCCTATGGGGCTACTGCTCTTTTTCTCGTTGTATCAAAAACAACTTCATAGACACAAATATATTATTATAGAATTCATCAATCTCTTTTGTCTTATTCTTGAGGTTTAAGTCTTTCCTTAATGTCCAATACCACTTCAGAGTGTCTGTATTGTCTACTCATT
>JAYSRU010000068.1:0-2003 GCA_043720875.1 Crocinitomicaceae bacterium | reverse complement strand
ACTGTAACAGGTGTTTATGATTATGTAAATGGTGTTGAATACAAGAATAACACCCTTGAACGCATCTCAAATACTGAGGGGGCGGTTACAAAAAACACATCGGGCGTATATGAATACGAGTATGCGCTACGAGACCATTTAGGCAACACAAGGGTAACGTTCAAAGATGCAAATAATGATGGCATCGTAACAAGTACAGATATATGTCAAACCAACCACTACTACCCGTTTGGTCTGAACATGGAAGGCAATTGGAACATGACAGGCTGCAATGGTGAAGGCAACAAATACCAATACAACGGGAAAGAGTTGAATACTGATTTTGGCTTGGGATGGAATGACTATGGCGCACGGTTTTATGATGCGGCGGTGGGGAGATGGAATGGAATAGATCCAAAAGCAAGCAAATATAATCGCTTGTCGCCCTACAATTATGCGCTAAATTGCCCAATAAATGTTATTGACCCAGACGGTAGAGATGTCATAATTCTTTACAAAGATGATGATGGAAAAGAACAAAAATTTACATACAAATATGAGAAAGATAGAAAAGTGGATGATAAAATGGCTAAAACATTTTTAGGAAAAGCTATATCTGCATTAGATAAAATTGCGTCAAAAACTAATGGTGGCAAGCTTGTTCAAGGGTTAGTTGATAATAAAGGCACTACTAATATAAAGCAAACTGAAGGGGACAATACAACTGGGTATGGTGATAATGAAACTACGATTTCTTTTAATCCAGATACTCAACAAGCTGTTCCTACTCTTGATAGTGAAGGAGGGTCTAAGAATGTTAATGCTGACCCCTTTTTAGCATTGGGTCATGAACTTGGACATTCTGAAGATCATTTAGATGGGACAAATGTTGATTTAACTCAAACATGGTGGAATAAAACATACTCAAATGGGGAAACACGTCAAGTTGCAAATACTGAATTAAATGCTACACATCGAGAAAATCAAATCCGAAGCGAACATGGAATTAATTTAAGAAGTTATTATGGCTCAAATAAAGCAGGTGGGGTTTCGGGTCAAGAGTTAATCAATCCTAAAACAAAAGAAAGCCTTTACTTCAATCAGGATAATTCAACTAACTATAAAAAAGTAGAAAAAGATGGATATAAATATTAATTACCCAATAAAATTTTTGATTATAATTTTGATGTTTTTTAGCTGTAAATCAACATCACAAATAAGTGAATCCAAAATATTAAATGAATGCAATGTATGTGAAAAAATTCCAACAGAAATTCGTGAATGGATAGAAATTGATAGTTCAAGATTACTATCAATTGCAAAATTTGCGAATGGAGGTTACATATTTGAAGATACATTATTTATAGGAAGTTTTTACGATACGGATGCTAACATAGGTAGTGGGAGTGGCTACGGATTTATTTTTAATTCTAAACGGGAATTATACTATAAATATCATCATGGAGAGATTAAATATTTAGAAACTAGTATGGTGGATAGTATTACTATGTCTAAAATTAAAAATTGGGAAACTTTAACGCTGATTAATCAATCAAATACTATGAACAATCGTAATAGAAAAACTAAGTCCATGTATCCATTTCATATATCGAAGATTGAATTTCTGGAGAAGAATGAAATTAAAGTAAGCTGTTTTCATTTTTTATATTCATTCAACTAAAGAGCTTTTACCCGCTGGCGTACCGTGTGAACGCTCGTAAAGTGTGCTCGTAAGGTTTTTCAAAACCGTTACGTATTATGTTGCTCGACTTTGTCGAGTGTGACTATTGTGTATGTGTAACTAATTGATAATCAAATAGTTAAAAGCAAACGCCCCGCTTGCGTTGGTTCTGATTTTAGGATAACAACAAACCTTAAAACAAAGCACGGAAGCTCGTCAGCAACTTTGTTGCGGTACGTATTATTTTGCTCGACACCGCTACAATTACTTTTATTTATGATGCGAGTGGTTCAAAACTGCGTAAAATAGCACAATCTACTTACAATAATGTTACAACAACTAC
>JAYSRU010000067.1:0-5600 GCA_043720875.1 Crocinitomicaceae bacterium | reverse complement strand
GCAGCGTAAGCCACAGCTAATAAAAGATATATTGGAAACTTTCCTTTCCGCTCTTCCATAGGCAAGGCTTCTATTATGGCAATTGCAAGTGGCAACATCATAAGTGCGGTTGCCGTATTACTTACCCACATGCTCAAAAAACCTGTGCTTAAAATAATTCCCAATAACAACCTAGGTTTTGAATAACCTACAACATCCATAATCGCTTGTGCAATCAATATGTGAATTCCCCATTTCTCCAGCGCTAAAGCAAGTAAAAAACCGCCAAGAAAAAGAAAAACCATATTATCGCCATAAGAAAGCGCGAGATCTGTTGTATCCAACAATCCCATGATTGGCGCTAAAATAATTGGAATCAAGGCGGTTACATAAATCGGAATAACTTCCAAGATCCAGAAATAGATCATTAACCCCCCAAGTGCAACAGCAGCAGTAAATTTATTTTCTACACCGTACCCAAAATAAATTAAAGCGAATAAAACAAAACCCAAGCAAGTTGCAAGGGTTTTGTAATGTTTTTTAATAAAGTCCATGAAGAAAATTATCCGATTGAATGAAGACGGTTCAAGAACTCGTCACCTTTCTCATCTAACTCATTCATCAAAGGACGGTAATCCTTTTTGTTATTTGCTTGATGCATACGCTCTACGTAAGTATTGCGGTACTCAACAACTTCTTCAATCAAAGCGTTTGTTACTTCAGTTTTTGAAGCATCATAAATTTGAATGTTAAAGCATTCCTCTACTACATCAAACGTCAAAGCGTTTAATTGTTTTTTTAAAAAGCGTTTACTTGCCATTATCTTGTTTTTAGTGACACAAAGATAGCTTTAATCAGTTAATTGTTGAAAATTATTCAAGCGTTTAATTCACAATCAATTGTTTGTGTGCACCTTTGTGTATGCAATATGTTGTAATTGACGTAGAAACTACAGGTGGAAGTCCAAAAGATTCAAAAATTATTGAGTTATCGATGTTTAAAGTCGTTGACAGTAAAATAGTTGACGAATATACTTCCCTGGTTGATCCTGAATGCGATATTCCACAATTCATCGAACGCTTTACGGGAATTACCAATGCAATGGTGGTTGGCGCTCCAAAATTTCATGAAATTGCTGAAGACGTTCTAAATTTTACCGAAGGTTGTGTTTTTGTAGCGCATAATGCAGCATTTGATTACGGCATGTACCGCAGAGAATTTTTAATACTGGGTTATGACTTCAGAAGATCTCAATTGTGTACCGTTCGTGCTTCTCGCGCAGTTATTCCTGGACATGAATCTTATAGCTTAGGAAAACTAACCAAGGCGCTCGGAATTGGTTTACAAGGAAGGCACAGAGCACGTGGAGATGCGGAAGCAACTGCTCAACTTTTCTTGCTTTTAGAAAAGACGGACAGTAATCAATTAGCCGCTTTCCTTCAAGTTGAACTAGACCCGATGATTCTTCATCCTGATTTAGATATTGCAACACTGGAAGATTTGCCTTCAAAAACAGGGATTTACAAATTCTACAACGACGCACGACAATTAATTTATGTTGGGAAAAGTAAAAACATTAAGAAAAAAATTGACCAAAACTTACGGAACGTAAAGACGAAATCCGGGCTCGAAATGCGGAGTGAAATCGCTAAAATCACGACAAAAGTAACTGGAAATGAATTGATTGCAAATTTAACCGAACACAACCTTATTCAAGAGTTCAACCCAACGTTTAACAAACCCGTCAAAAGCACATCCAATTTCGGGTTATTTGACAACGTTGATGCTCAAGGTTTTTTACGTTTCACAATCTCTAAACTGTCGGAAAACACAGCACAACCTATGCGCGTTTTTGCAACAAAAAAGAAGGCGATCGACTTTCTGACTTCAGTTTCCCTCCAACATAACTTACAGGATTCAGTAGTGCAGCAGGAAGAAATCAACCTATTTTCTGTACTTAGCGACCAGCAAAATGGAACTACTACTCCATCGCAAGAGGAAATTCTTAGTTATAACGCTAGAGCAGAGCGGATGTACGCGAGTTTAAAATTAAAACACCCTCACTTTTTCATTATTGAGGAAGGAAGAAACCGTTCAGAAAAATGCATCGTTTATGTTAAAAACAGCACGTTAGTTGGTTGGGGATTTGTACCTTACTATTTGCTCAACAAGGATTTGGATCAATGGATTGAAGCCATTGAGCCACAACAATCTGATGCCACAACAGAACAAATATTAAGAGACTACCTGAAGAATATTAGAGACGGGAGATTAAGGTTGGTTTAAACCTTAAAAACATCACCATCCTCCACGCAGTTTACTGCTTCAAAAATGGTTTGCGCTTCTGCTAAATGCTCTTTGGTTGAAGCATACCGCGCACTAAAATGGCCTAACAACAACTGCTTCACATTACACAACTTTCCAATGGTTGCTGCTTGAATTGCAGTGCTATGGTTGGTTTTCTTAGCCTTGTCTGCATGAATTTCTGTAAACGTTGCTTCGTGGTACATCAAATCTGCACCGGTGCACATCGCTGCAATAGATGGCAAGTAGGCCGTATCCGAACAATAAGCGTAAGATTTGGCTCTTGGAGCAGGAAATGTGTAATCGCGTACATTGAACCGCTCACCTTTATCGTTGATAAAGTTTTCGTTGCGTTTAAAAAATGGTATTGCAATGAGCGGTAACTTATCCTCTTTAAATTTGTCACCGTCCAAACTTAATGGCATTTGTTTTTCTTTGATCAAAAAACCATTTGTTTCGATTCTGTGTTTTAGTGGAAAAGCATGAATCTCGATGCATTTATCCTCAAACAATAACTTTGACTCATCACCTTTAATTTCCTGAAAATCAATATCAAAGTCTAAACGTGCGCCACCAATTTCTAGCTGACTCTTGATTATGTTTTCCAATGGTGCATGCGCAAAAATCTTAACCGCTTTAACTCTTCCCAACAAATGCATTGAACTCAGCAAACCAACTAAACCAAAAAAATGATCTCCGTGTAAATGTGAAATTAGAATGACGTCAATTTGCTGTAATTTGCATTTAAATTTTCGCAATTGACTTTGTGTTCCTTCCCCACAATCTATAAGAATGTAACGGTTTTTGCATTTAATAAATTGAGCTGTTGGATTCCTAGTTATTGTTGGTAATGCTGCACCCGAGCCTAAAATAGTTACTTCAAAAGATCGCATTGATTACAATTAGGCAAGCATGGTCAAAGCCTCAGCTTCCGTATCAACAATTTTAAACACTCGGTCTAATTGAGCAATTTGAATCATTTTTAATACATTCGGCATCAAGCAACACAATACAAACGCACCACCTACTTCTTTGGATATTCTGTGTGCCATCAACAACGCACTTAATCCAGAAGAATCGCAGTATTTTGTTATTGCTAAATTTATCACCAAAGACTGATTTCCGTTTTTATGTAATTCATGCAAAACCTCTTTCAATTCTTGTGCGTTATTCGCATCCAACTTACCGTAATCCGTTGTAAGCGTAGCGCTTTTTCCTTCTAGTTTTACCTTAAATGCCATGATTAAAAATTATTATAACTAAATTATTTAATTAACTTCTGTTGATTTTAGCCGCCAGTAAATACGTTATTGCCATTCTCACTGCAACTCCATTTTCTACCTGATCCAAAATTATTGCTTGTTCAGAATCTGCAACATCTGAGGTAATCTCCACACCTCTGTTTATTGGACCTGGATGCATTACTACAATCTTTTTATCTAAGCCATCTAAAATTTCTTTGTTCAAGCCATACATTAATGCATATTCTCGCAGCGACGGGAAATATTTAATATCTTGACGTTCTAGTTGAATGCGCAACATATTCGCGACATCACACCAGGCTAAAGCTTCTTGTAAGTTATGACTTACCTGAACACCTAACATTTTTATGTGTTTTGGAATCAAAGTTGTAGGTCCACAAACCATTACCTCTGCTCCCATTTTTTGTAGGCAATAAATATTTGAAAGCGCAACACGTGAGTGTAAAATATCCCCAACAATAACTACTTTCTTCCCTTCAACTGTTCCCAATTTTTCACGGATTGAATAGGCATCCAACAAAGCTTGAGTTGGATGTTCATGAGTTCCATCCCCTGCATTAATGATTTTCGCATCGGTATGTTGTGCTAAAAATACTGCCGCTCCAGGATTTGGGTGACGCATTACCACCATATCAACTTTCATTGACGTGATATTATTTACTGTATCAATTAGTGTTTCTCCTTTTTTAACCGAGCTTGAAGCCGAACTAAAGTTGATAACGTCGGCAGAAAGTCTTTTTTGTGCTAGTTCGAATGATAATCTTGTTCGCGTTGAATTTTCAAAGAATAAGTTAGCAATGGTAATGTCACGCAACGAAGGAACTTTTTTGATTGGTCTATTAATCACTTCTTTAAAATTATCTGCCATTTGCATCACCAATTGAATATCTTCAACCGTAAGTTGTTTAATTCCTAATAGATGATCAACTGATAAATTATTCATAATGCTTTAAAAAATTAATCCTTTTTGTATAAAATAACCTTGTCCTCTCCTTCTACTTCGCTCCATTCCACAGATACGCGTTCAGAATCTAATGAATCAATTTGAAGTCCGACATAATCTGCTTGAATGGGAAGCTGTCTTGTAAATCTTCTATCGATAAACACTAGCAATTCAACATCTTTGGGTCTACCAAAAGCAAGTAAAGCATCCATTCCTGAGCGAATGGTTCTACCTGTAAATAAAACGTCATCGATAAGAACGACTATTTTATTCTCAATCACAAAATCAATATTGGTAGCACTTGGGATAATTTGACGCTCTGTTCTTCTAAAATCGTCTCGGTAAAAAGTAATATCTAATTGTCCGCAGTCAATTTTTTCTTTTGTTAATTCTTCTAACATCGCTTTGATACGTGAAAGAACATTTACTCCTCTTGGTTGTAACCCAATAAGTACAGTTTCAGAAAAATCAATTCTACTTTCTATTAATTGATAGCAAAGTCGACGCAATGTTAGTTCGAAATGTCTAGCGTTTAGAATGATTTGTTTGTCCATTTGATACAAAGATAAAATTTTGACCGTTGTTTTCATCGATTAAGAAAAACTAATCTCAATTTGTCGAAAACTTTTTATTGTTCGATTTTAATTTATAGTTCTAAATCTGCGACTAACCTCCCTTTCTTTTCACTTGATATCCTTCTTTTACAAGCAGTTCCATCACTTTATCGCGGTGATTACCTTGGATAAAAATTTCTCCATCTTTAGCTGTTCCGCCAACACCACATTTAGATTTCAACAACTTACCTAATTCTTTCAAATCTTCATCTAAACCTACAAATCCTCCGATCAAGGTAACTTCTTTACCAGCGCGCTGTTTTTTATCCAAGGAAACATACAACAACTGTTTTTTATTGTCGAGTGTTGCTTCCTCTTGGTCAGTTTCGAATTCGAAATTAAAATTGGGATTGGTTGAGTACACCACGTTCACCCTTTCTTTTTTACTTTTCGCCATCAGTATTTTTCATTAATTGCTATTTCTAAATCGTCTGTCAATAAATAGTTTGGACTTTTCGCCAAGGCTAATCGCGTTGGTTTAGCAGCTCGAACTTCATA
>JAYSRU010000066.1:0-5630 GCA_043720875.1 Crocinitomicaceae bacterium | reverse complement strand
TCCAGCAATTGGAGGGTAGGATTCCAGAATATTTACCCAATTTGATTGTACAAAAACATCACTTGATTCATCCTGAAATTGCGTACAAAGAAATTCATCACCCTTCGAATGAACAGATGCTGCAACGTGCAATTTTTCGATTGAAATTTGACGAACTATTAAAGTTGCAATTAGAATTACTGCTCAGGAAAAGAATAACCATGCAAAAATCGAAGGGATTTGTTTTCAAAGATTTGGGAGCTATATTTCATGATTTTTATGCAAATCATTTACCTTTCGAATTGACTGGCGCTCAGAAAAGAGTAATCAAAGAAATAAGAAAAGATGTTTTGTCTGGTCATCATATGAATCGATTATTACAAGGTGATGTGGGTTCAGGTAAAACATTGGTTGCTTTGCTCACCATGCTTATGGGGATTGGTGAGGGGTATCAAGCTGCATTAATGGCGCCAACCGAAATTCTAGCGCAACAACATTTTGTAGGTTTAACGGAATTAATGAAGAACCTACCTGTAAAGATTTCGTTGTTAACTGGTTCTGTGAAAAAATCGGCACGAAAACCTATACACTCAGGAATTGAAGATGGCTCCATTCATATCTTAATTGGCACGCATGCTCTCCTCGAAGATAGCGTTCAATTCAAAAATTTGGGTATCGTGGTGATTGACGAACAACATCGTTTTGGTGTAGCACAACGAGCGCGATTGTGGAAAAAAAATGACATCCCGCCTCATATTTTAATTATGACAGCAACCCCAATTCCGAGAACCTTAGGTATGACTTTTTATGGAGATTTAGATGTTTCTGTTATTGATGAACTTCCACCAGGCAGAAAGCCAATTCAAACGCAGCATAAATTTGAAGCCTCGCGTTTGACCGTTATTCATTTCATGCGCGCCCAAATTGCGTTAGGCAGACAAGTATATTGCGTATATCCATTGATCGAAGAATCTGCAACTTTAGATTATCAAAATTTAATGACAGGATATGAGGGTATTGTTGCCAGTTTTCCGTTACCAGATTTCCGAGTTAGTATTGTTCATGGACGAATGAAGCCAGAAGAGAAAGAGTTTGAAATGCAACGTTTTGTGAAAGGTGAAACTCAAATTATGGTGGCAACAACTGTAATTGAAGTAGGAGTGAACGTGCCGAATGCTTCCGTTATGGTTATCGAAAGTGCAGAACGATTTGGACTTTCTCAGTTGCATCAGTTGCGAGGAAGGGTGGGCCGCGGTGCAGAAAAAAGCTATTGTATTTTAATGACGGGTGTAAAACTTTCCAAACAAGGTAAAACACGGATGGATACCATGGTACGTACAAATGATGGTTTTGAGATTTCAGAAGTAGATTTGCAATTGCGTGGTCCTGGAGATTTAATGGGGACCCAGCAAAGTGGGTTATTGGACTTGAAAATTTCTGACCTAGCAAAAGATGGACCTATTGTTGCTTTAGCGCGCGACGAAGCAAGAGCTATTTTAGAGATTGATCCCAGTTTAGATGCACCAGAAAATAGTGGAATAAGGCAACATTTAATAGAAATTTTACGTTCCAAACAAGATTGGAGTAAAATTTCGTAAGTTTGAACGCTAGAAAGCCATATAAAATACAAAAATACAACGAATGAAAACATTACTTTTTACCATCAGTTTACTTTTTAGTTTTTCAACGTTTGCTCAAATTGAGGGCGCTTTATTGAAAGATAATCGAAAATGTACCACAGATAAGTTTGAACTTACCTCCACCATAAATGGCAAAGTTCTGTACGACATTGCTGTGGATGAACACGGTAAAGTAACTTCGGCCGTTTTAGTCTCTTTAGGCACAACGATAAAAGGAACTCCAAACTTAATGCGGGCCAAAAATTATGCAATGAAATTAGAGTTTGAGCCCGGCACGAAATTTCCGAAATTTCACCATGGCATCGTAACCATTACCTTTGTGAAAAGCGGGGACGCAGAGTAATGCTCACTTTTTTCTAATTACCATAACGCCGTCTCGGATCGGAAACAAGACGTTTTCAACGCGGTCATCGTTTTGAATAAATGTATTGAAGTCTAGGATAGTTTGTGTATGCGCATCGTTAGCTTTCACTTCCGCTAACACTTTACCAGACCAAAGAATGTTATCGGCAAAAATATAAGCGCCCGAATTCATTTGGTCGATTACAGCCTTGTAATAGTTTAAATAGTTTGGTTTATCGGCATCAATGAATACGATATCCCATTGATACTTCAATGTTGGAATTAGCGTTAAGGCGTTACCTAAAAGTGGGTACAGTTGTGAAGATTTGGGAGAAGCATTAAAATAGGTTTGAACCAATGCTTTTTGCTCAGGATTGTTGTCAATTGTAAAAAGTTTACCACCTTCTTGTAAGCCCTCTGCGAGACATAGCGCAGAATATCCGGTATACGTCCCAATTTCTAAAATGTATTTGGGTTTAATCATTTTAGAAAACATACTTAATACACGCCCTTGAAAATGGCCTGAAATCATTCTAGGTTTAGCAACCTTTAAGTGAGTTTGTCGGTTAAGTTCGTGTAAAGCAAGTGGTTCTTTACTGGTATGCTCACAAACGTAGGTATCGAGTTCTTTAGAGATGAATTCCATAAATGCTGTTAATTGCTCAAATATAGTGGTTTTGCTACTTGGTGGTGTACCTTGCAATGATTTTAACCCTTATTTTGGTACTCATACATTAATTCTGGTTGCATATTTAATGATAGATTTTTTAAAATTACTGTGCTTCATTTAAATAGTTTTGATTTTATACTTGTCTATAAGTTTACGCATAAAGTGTAGTAAATTTTGGTTAGTTTTGTTAGACTGATCTTGATACTTGAAAATGAAAACTGTACGTCAATTAAACTATTTCACCGTGGAACTAAGGAAAACCAAAAGAAAAAACGTATTTCACTTTCTCGCCATTGCAGTGATAAAGTAATTATGAGGAAAAAAATAGTACCTTTTGATCCGCGAGATATTTTGGGTTAATATTCTCATTTCTGCACCACCTTCATCAATACATCCATTAATTGCCAATTGATGTAGAGATTTTTCTATATATGTTACATATAGCAATTTTCATGTATAGATAATTCAATTTTCTTTACACGTTGCTCCTTTCATGTATAGATTTTTCAATTTACTTTACACGTTATAGTTTTGATGTAAAGCAAATCCAGATTGCTGTTTATTTCAAGAACCGCAACTGTTTTGTTTTATAGAGCATGAAGTCCGAACTTTTATCAAAGTTCTTGTCCTTCTTTGATTTAATTCGTTTCCAGATTTTCTAACAATGAACTCATCTCCAGTAAAAGTCTCAAGTTGAGGCATTTTTAAAATTTAACGAACGAGTCCGTCAGCTGACGGATGAGTGAGTTGAGTTTTTGAAATAACGAAGAGTTAAGACTTTTGCCACAAACAAGTTTGGATTGCTGTAAAATAAAGAAGTCCAACGCTAAGCGTCAGACTTCTTTCTGTGCGCACGACTGGACTCGAACCAGCACACCACTGAAGGCACCAGCCCCTCAAGCTGGCATGTCTACCATTTCACCACGTGCGCAATATATGGTGACCGCGAAGGTAATGGTTTTTTATTGTTTATGCCGTTGTGAAATATTATAATTTAATGAATCGCTTGGTTTGTTGCGTATTGTTTTGCTCCACTTGAATCAGATAACTTCCGCTAGGAAGTATAGAAGTATCAAAGCTATGCTGCGTATCATTTTGATTTTGAATTAGTTCAATTTTTCGACCCGTAGCATCAAACAATGAAATCTTTGCATTTTGATTCGTGTACAAATTTATGTAGAGTTTGTCTTGAACCGGATTTGGATACACGACAAAAATCTCGTTTTCAACTTCAGTTTCTCCAATACCAGCAAAGGTACAATTGTTCGATAACAAGTTTGCGTCCAGCCAATTGTAACGATTTCTAATCCAAGCTTTTAATTCTAAAATTTCACCAGAATAATTTGCAGGTTGTGGTGCTGGATTAGGCCAAACATAGGTGTTTAAAATTGGCCAGCGTATAAAGTTTCTATTCACACAATTTTGGAAAACTAATACTTGTTGATCGATGTAATTGAATAGGGTAGTAGTATCTAATAAAGTTGTGCGGTATTCTTTCCATCTACAGGCAGCTCGTTTTTGAAATAATGTATCTTCGGTCATTAATTTTTTCCACCAAAAAGGAACCATGTAGGTATCGTTGCATGCAAGGTTAAAGTCATAAGCCCAGCCATCAATTACACTACCGTCGCAATAATCTGCATTACCCCAGCCTAAGTCATAATCCCACGGTGGACCAACAGAAAGCTTGCCACTAGAGGTGCTTTTTTTCTTGTATAAATAAGTAGAAAGCCTGTAACCATCTACATTCTTAGAATACTCATTGAGCAAAAAATACTTTATAAAAGATTCTTCATCTGCATATTTTCTCCATCCTTCATCATAGGTGTTCAACGTTCCCGCATTCAATTCGTTTTCGAATGTATCGACATAGTTTTTAATGTAATCCCTTTGCTTTTGATGCATATTAGGATATTTTGGATAGGCATATTGATAAGTTACCGTTTGACCAATAGGTGCGTCATAAGGCGTTATCGGACTATCCCAACCAGCGGTACTAGCACTTCCAGTAAATTTATCAATCTTTACAATGTAACCACCAGTTAAGTTTGCCCCGGTAGTATCGCCATAAACCAATTTCGAAATATCCACACGGTTTTTATCACGCTTAATTTTTTCCATAAAGACATAAACGCCTTTATAATTTCCATCGATGATTACTTCTACAAATTGTGTGCGTGGTGCATACATTCCCATGTCGCGAGACAGTTTGTAGCTTAATGCATTATTGAAAAAACTCTTATCTGAATAGTTCGCGCTTAAGACCCAATCCGATTCTTTAGGGAAATTTAATAATGAATCGACGATAACATTACTATTCACGTCCCATGTTTCGAATCCATATGATTTTTTAGGAAATGATGAAGAAGAAGAACCACGGCGTTCTATTCCGATTTTGATATTGCGATGCGCAGGTTGTAAGAGCGTATTTATTGTATTTCCCGGCTCCCAGAAAATCTCTAAGTTGGCAATGGTTTTTGGTTCGTCTAGAATTGCCGTAGTAGTTGTAATTCTAAAAATTGCGATTTCAGATTGCGTTAATACTTGGCTGGAAACTGATGCCGTAAGAAATGTAAAAACAGCGAGTAAGAATTTTTTCATAACCTAAACTAATAAATGATTTACTCAAAGAAAGTTATTTTTATGGAAAAAGGCACCTTTTTATTTCACTGATCGCCGAAATGAACGTTTTCCTTCAGAATTTGTCCAATACAAAACAAATTTAATTTTATTGATAGACGTTTGATCAAATTCTTTTAGAACATTAAAACGCACCGAAAATTCAGTGCTATCTGGAACGTTGTCTATGTATTTGTTACCGCGGTAAAGTGTTTTGTAGAAAACCAGTCCTTTAACCGTATCCTTCACCGTGATTTTGACAGACGGTGCGATTAATGGAAATGCACTTTTATTTTTGTATGTAACAAGATAATAGCTTGTATCACCAACAAAAACTGCAGGATTATAAGTGAAATGCTGATATTTTACATACTTACTTT
>JAYSRU010000065.1:0-17157 GCA_043720875.1 Crocinitomicaceae bacterium | reverse complement strand
AGTGAAAGGTTGATATTTAGAAAATTAGAGCTTGTAGATATTGATTCTTGGGCCGATTTCTTTGTAAATAATCCTATGGAAAAATTTGTAGGACCTATAAATTTAGAAAGAAATAATATGGAAAAGGGACATCAATCAATCAATCAATCAATCAATCAATCAATCAATCAATCAATCAATCAATCAATCAATCAATCAATCAATCAAAGGTTATTTGTTAGCTACTCAGCTTTGGTCTGGCATTATTTTTTAATTGCGCTATGCTATGAATAAAAGTTTACTAGCCGCTTAGTTTGTTAGTCTTAAATACTAATTATTGGTCATAAAAAAAGGAAGCAATCTGCTTCCTTTTTTTATGACTTATTAAATTAACTATGCGCCGTGGCATTGTTTGTATTTTTTACCACTTCCACAAGGACATGCTTCGTTTCTATTGATTTTAGGATCAACAGTTATTGGCGTGCGCGTCTGTTCTTGACGCTGTAGACCTTCTTCATAATAATCTCTTCCAGAATTGCTTTGGCTTAATTCCTCTTGTGGAAACTGTTGTGAACTTGCATTACCGTAGCTATTTTGTTGCGTTACTTGCTTGTTTGTGGTTTTAATTTCCTCACGTGCAATTTCAATTTTTATTAAGAAATCCATCGTTTCGTTATTGATCCGCCCTACAAGTGATTTGAACAATTCGTATGATTCTAATTTATATATCAATAAAGGATCTTTTTGTTCATAAGTAGCTTGTCTAACAGATGTTTTTAAATCATCCATTTCACGTAAATGTTCTTTCCATTCATTATCCAAAGTAGAAAGAACTATGTTCCTTTCAATTGCAGTAATAATAGTTTTACCGTTAGATTCATAAGCTTCTTTTAGCGAAACAATCATTGTAGTTTCTTGTTTACCGTCACTTAATGGTATCGTCATGTTTTCGAAACTTAACTTCTCATCATTAACTACATCGATAACTTGTGGCTGAATTAATCCAATGATACGGTCATTTTTACGCGCATAGTGAGCCAAGGCTAAATCATAAATTTGTTCAGAAAGTTCTGGTCGATTTATTTTATCGTACGTAGCTGCGTCTACCGGAGATTGAACTCCTAAAACACGTAGCAATTCTAATTCGTAATCATCAAAAGGCATGTTGCTCATGACAATATTATTTGCAACTTCATAAATGGAGTTAGCTACATCTATGCTTAATCGATCACCAAAAAGTGCATTCCGACGTTTTTTATAGATTGCTTTTCGCTGTGCATTCATTACATCATCATATTCTAACAAATGCTTACGAGAACCAAAGTTGTTTTCTTCCATATTCTTTTGAGCACGCTCAATAGATTTAGAAACCAAACCGCTAGAAATAACTTCACCTTCTTTCATTCCAATTCGGTCCATCATTTTTGCAGTACGATCGTAACCGAATCTACGCATCAAATCATCTTCTAATGAAACATAGAATTGTGAAGTACCTGGATCACCTTGTCTTCCTGCTCTACCACGTAATTGTCTATCAACACGACGTGATTCATGACGCTCTGTTCCAACAATTGCTAATCCACCAAGCTCTTTAACACCTTCACCAAGTTTGATATCCGTACCACGACCTGCCATATTGGTTGCAATGGTAACGGCTCCTGATTTACCGGCATCAGCTACAATTTCCGCTTCTTTTTGGTGGTATTTTGCATTTAATACTTGGTGGTTTACACCTTTCATTTTCAGCATACGACTCAATAATTCAGAAATTTCGACTGTTGTAGTTCCAACAAGTACGGGTCTTCCTGCTATCGAAAGTCGCTCAACTTCATTTATTATTGCATTGTACTTTTCACGCGAGCTTTTATAAATTTGATCATTTAAATCTCTTCTTGAAATAGCTCTATGGGTTGGTACAACAACGACATCTAACTTATAAATGTCCCAAAATTCTTTTGCTTCAGTTTCCGCAGTTCCAGTCATTCCTGATATCTTGTGATACATACGGAAATAATTTTGAAGCGTAATTGTTGCATACGTTTGGGATGCAGCTTCAATGGTTACGTTTTCTTTTGCTTCAATTGCTTGATGTAAACCATCAGAATATCGACGTCCTTCCATAATACGTCCGGTTTGTTCATCTACAATCTTAACCTTACCATCCATAATAACGTATTCAACTTCTTTTTCAAAAAGTGCATACGCTTTTAGTAATTGGCTAATCGAATGGATTCTGTCAGATTTAATTGAATAGTCGCGAATAATAGCATCCTTTTTCACCATGTAGGTGTCTTGATCCAAACCTTCGTTTTTCAAATTATTTAATGAGATACTCAAATCAGGTAAAACAAAAAATTCACTATCCCTGTTTCCTGCAATTAGATTTAATCCTCTTGTTGTTAGGTCAATACTATTTTGTTTTTCATCAATTGTAAAAAACAATTCACTATCAATCTCTGGCATGCGCTTATTTTGCTCCGCCATATATACGTTTTCAGTTTTTAGCAAATGAGTTTTAAGTCCTGGTTCAGAAAGGAATTTAATTAACGCTCTGTTTTTTGGCAAACCACGATAGGCCCTCAATAAAGCAATACCGCCTTCATCCAGTGCAGATTTTAAATCTTTTTTATCATCAATTGCGGGATCATTAATTACTGTAAGTAAGCGTTTTGCATCCGCCAAGGCTTGGTTTACAAATTTCTTTTGCTCTTCAATTAAATTTTCTATTAATGGTTTTAATTCATTAAATTCATGTTGATCACCACGAGGTGTTGGTCCTGAAATAATTAAAGGGGTCCTTGCATCATCAATCAATACTGAATCGACCTCATCAATTATCGCATAATGATGCTTGCGTTGAACAAGATCGCTTACTTCACTTGCCATATTGTCACGTAAGTAATCGAATCCAAATTCGTTATTAGTTCCAAAGGTAATATCAGATAAATAAGCTTCTTTTCTACTTGGTGAATTCGGCTGATGGTTGTCGATACACCCAACGGTTAATCCATGAAATTGATAGAGAGGCCCCATCCACTGACTATCACGTTTTGCTAAATAGTCGTTAACAGTTACAACGTGAACACCTTTACCTGTTAAAGCATTAAGGTAAACGGGTAGGGTTGCAACTAAGGTTTTACCTTCTCCAGTTTGCATTTCAGCTATATTTCCTTTGTGCAACACCGCTCCACCCATTAATTGAACATCATAATGAACCATGGTCCAGTTGACAAGGTTTCCCGCTGCATTCCATTGGTTATGCCAAATTGCGTTTTCACCATCAATAGTGATTCCGTCCTTTTGAGCCGCTAATGTCATGTCTAAAGCTGTCGCTGTTACTACTAATTGACCATTTTCCGCCCATCGACGAGATGTTTCTTTAACAACGGCAAATGCTTCTGGTAAAATTTCTAAAAGAATAGCTTCAATTTCGACATCAATTTCCTTATCCAATTCATCTATTTTTTCAAAAATACCTTCCTTTTCGTGAAGATCGTCCTCAGACTCCGATTGCATTTTCAGTTCAACTTGTTTTTGTTCCAAAGGTGCTATATGTGCAGCAACTCTAGCCTTGAAAGCAGCCGTATTGTCTCTTAATTCATTGTCACTTTGTGATTTAAGTTTTTCTTCAAACGTTTTTGCAGCATCAACAAATGGTTGGAATTTTTTTTGATCTTGTAAGTTTTTATCCCCAAATATTTTTTTAACGATTCCTTTAAGCATGCTATTTATTTTTTTGTTATTTCTATTGTTAAGTTGCGAAGTCCAAATATAGTGTATCAAAAGAGAAAAGCACTAATTTTTATCGATAATCGAATGCTAAAAATTATACCAAGCACAATTATCTGTCAATTTGTCGCTACGCTAATAGTTTTAGGTTTTCTGTCCAACTTATTTAGGTGATAACTTCTACTTAAGAAACGACTTTTTTGCATACAAAACTAATTATGATAATCGGATAATTTTTAAATACAATAATTCAGAAGCCAGTATAGTAAAAAGGCATTGCTAATGTCTTTGTCAGTATTTAGATCGAGTAGAGATATTAAAAGCAAAAGTCAAATTTCTACTAGATTGTTGAGCTTGCCTTTAAATGGAATTTGATGTTAATAAAGTTTTGCATTTGCGCTAGATTACTTTCCTAGCGCCAAACTTCTTATTATCTTTGTGCCATGCAAGAAAAAATAATAATCCTAGATTTTGGTTCGCAATATACACAGCTAATTGCAAGAAGAATTAGAGAAATAAATGTTTATTCGGAAATTCATCCTTGGAATAAAATTCCAGTTTTGGACGAGAATGTAAGAGGGGTTATTCTTTCTGGTAGTCCGTTTTCAACAAGTCATGCAGATTCCCCAAAACCAGATTTATCTCAAATTAAAGGTAAATTGCCATTATTAGGTGTTTGTTTTGGTGCTCAATATTTAGCAAAGAATTTTGGTGGCGAAGTCTTGCCTTCTACTATAAGAGAGTATGGGAGAGCTAACTTGTCATTCGTGGATCATTCAAATGTTTTAATGCAAAACGTTTCAGATAATTCACAAGTATGGATGTCTCATGGCGATACGATTAAAAAAGTAGCATCAAATTTTAAGACAATAGCCTCAACTTCTGATGTTGAGTTTGCAGGATTTCAAATTGAAGGTGAAAATACTTTCGGAATTCAATTTCATCCTGAAGTGTACCATTCAACAGATGGTGCTGCTTTATTAAAGAACTTTATTGTCGATGTTTGTAAATGCGATCAATCATGGACTCCTGATGCTTTTGTAGACAACGCGGTTACAGATCTAAAAGAGAAATTAGGAAATGATAAAGTTATCCTAGGACTTTCGGGCGGTGTTGATAGTTCAGTAGCTGCATTGTTATTGCATAAAGCTATTGGAGAAAATTTGCATTGCATTTTTGTAAATAATGGCTTATTGCGTAAGAATGAATACCAACAAGTATTGGACTCGTATCAACATATGGGGCTTAATGTAAAAGGAGTGGATGCTTCAGAACGTTTTTACAAAGAATTGTCTGGTCTATCTGATCCTGAACTCAAACGCAAAGCGATTGGAAAAGTCTTTGTGGATGTTTTTGACGACGAATCAAAGTTGGTTGAAGGAGCGGAATGGTTAGGTCAAGGTACAATTTATCCTGACGTTATCGAATCAGTATCCGCAACAGGTGGCCCATCGGCAACCATTAAAAGTCATCACAATGTAGGTGGATTGCCTGATTACATGAAATTGCAGGTAGTAGAACCTTTACGTCTGTTGTTTAAAGATGAAGTTAGACGAGTAGGCCGATCTATGAATATGCCAGAAGCAATTCTTGGAAGACACCCTTTTCCTGGACCTGGTTTAGGGATCAGGATTCTTGGAGAGGTTAGCGCTGAAAAAGTAAGGATTCTACAAGAAGTAGATTCTATTTTCATTGAAAGCCTAAAAGAAGATAATTTATACGATGATGTTTGGCAAGCAGGGGCAATCTTCTTGCCTGTTCAAACCGTAGGAGTGATGGGCGATGAACGTACGTATGAAAATGCAGTTGCGTTACGTGCAGTAAGTTCTACGGATGGAATGACGGCAGATTGGTGTCATTTGCCTTATGAGTTTTTAGCCAAGGTTTCTAATAGAATAATAAATCAGGTAAAAGGTATTAATCGCGTAACTTACGACATTAGTTCAAAACCACCTGCAACCATAGAGTGGGAGTAAAATATTGATAATTTATAACTTAAGTATGAAGCATATATTTCTTTTTTTAGTTGCCCTTATTGCATCGTTCAGTTCGAATGCACAAGACCTTTACCCTACGGAAGTAAGAAGTGGAGTAAAATACTACGTGCACCAAGTAGTCGCAGGAAATACTGTATACGGTCTTCAAAAAATGTATGGGGTTGAAGCAAAAGAATTAATAGCAGTTAATCCTTCTTTATCAAAAGGTTTAAAGGAAAACACCATTATTTATATTCCAATTCCTAAGACCGCAACGTTAGATCATGTAGTTGAAAAAAAAGAAACGTTATACAGCATTTCGAAGAAATATTTTGTTTCGCAAAACCTTTTGTTAAAATATAATCCGAGTGCAGAAAAAGGATTAACCAAGGGTCAAATAATTAAGATTCCAATTGGTGAAGTAGACGCTAATACACCTTTAACAACAGTGGGAGCAATAAAAGATAATCAAGAAATAGCTTTGATTAAACCGGTTGTTGAACCAATTGTTTCGCCACCAACGTTAACGGTAACCCAAAATGCATTACCAAATTATGTAATATCTTTTAGTGATAGTTTAATTGATTATACTGTAAAACCGAAAGAAACATTATATAGTATTTCAAAGCGATTCATGGTTACCGGTGATGAGATTAAAAAACTAAATAATTTAACTAAGAGTGAATTGAGCACAGGTCAAATTATTAAGATTCAACTTAAAAAAGAAAATATAAAACCGGTTGAAATTAGACGAATAGATCCAATTAAAGACCCAGTAGTGGATGAAGACTTATTGTTTCCAAGCAAGACCAGGTTCAAAATAGTGTATTTGTTGCCTTTTTTCTTTGATAAGGCTCCAAAACAAAAAATAGATCTTGCGGGAGTTAAAGAAAATGCAACGGATTTTTGGATGGGTGCTCAATTAGCTTTGGATTCATTAAACAGTAAAGGATTGAATGCGGATGTTTCTGTCTTTGATATTGCGAACGACAGTAGTTCTATCATGGCAATATTAAACAAACCAGAAATGAAGAATTGTGACTTAATTATTGGTCCGTTGTTTTCCGAAAACTCAAAACTTATTAGTGATTGGTGTAAGAGTAATAAAGTACGCTTATTAGTTCCCGTTCAATCCGCAACTTCTTCCATTGAAAAAAATCAATACGTGAACTTGGGTGTAGCTTCTGATATCACACAATTTAGTTTACTGGCAGAATTTACTGCAAAAAATCATGTCAAAGAAAATGTAATTCTGGTTTCAATGGGTAATAAAAAGGAAGAGGATCTTTTGGCTGCTTTTAAAAGCACCTTTAATTCGAACCTTTCGAGTAAATCCTACAATTCTAAAATTGTTGAAACTACATTAGACGGTTTAGCGTTGGTTTTACGAAAAGATGTCAATAATGTAGTTGTTTTTGTGTCAAAAGACAAAGTTTCTGCGTTGAAGGTGTATGCCGTTTTGACTAAATTGGTAAGTAAGGTTGGGAATAGAAAAATCATTTTACTTGCGCCAAGAGAATGGGGGAATATGGAGGATATCGATGCCGACTTCAAGGAGAAGCTTTCCTATACCTGTGTTTCGCCTAACAATTTTTCTTATTCCGATGAGAATGTGAAAAAAGTGTTGAGAGAATATAGAACTAAGTACCAAGCTGATTTCACCAAGTTTAGTGCTCAAGGTTTCGATATTACCTATCTAGGAATCAACGCATTGTTGAGAAATGTACCTGTTAATTCGGGTGTGATGAGTGATTTGCAACTTGTTCAAAAAGGGATCGGAAATGGTTCTGAAAATGCATATTCCGTGATTTTGCGTCAACAGGATATGGAAATGGTTCCGATTTTTGTAAAATAATAAAGCATGACTGATAAAACTGAGATTAGATCAGCGTTTGAAGCGCTTCAGCAACATATTTGTGCTAGGTTAAGTGAAATTGACGGAGATTTTGTATTTCAAGAAGATAATTGGGAAAGAGCAGAAGGTGGCGGCGGAAGAACGAATGTGGGCTTAAATGGTAATGTAATTGAGAAAGGGGGAGTTGCATTTTCTGCAGTTCATGGACCAGTAACCTTGGAAATGCAAGAACAATTGAAAATGGGTGAGGGTGAGTTTTTTGCTACCGGAGTTTCTATTGTACTTCACCCAAATAATGTTCATGTGCCAATTATTCACATGAATGTGCGATACTTTGAATTAAGCAATGGAGCCTATTGGTATGGTGGAGGAATTGACCTAACACCGCACTATGTTGTGCCGAATCAAGCTAAAATGTTTCACGATTCACTCAGAAATGTTTGTGACAAATATGATGCATCATTTTACTCAAAATTCACAGCTTGGGCTGATGATTATTTTTTTATTCCTCACCGCAATGAAACTAGAGGAATTGGTGGGATATTTTTTGACCAACTTAAAGAATCACAGTCTATTACGAAGGAACAAATTTTGCAATTTTGTTTGGAATTAGGTAATTTGTTTCCCGAAGTTTATGAAGCACAAGTTTTGCTTGGAAAAAATAAAGAAATGACTCCAGCACAATTGAAATGGAGAAACCTTAGAAGAGGTCGTTATGTTGAGTTTAATCTTGTCAATGACCGAGGCACCAAATTCGGACTTCATTCGGGAGGAAGAACTGAATCCATTTTAATGAGTTTACCGCCACTCGCAAATTGGGAATATAATTCTATTCCGCAAGAAAATTCACCAGAGGCATTGACATTAAAATCCTTAGTGAAAGGGGCTATTTGGTAACTGAACTGTATCATTTTGATGATTAAATGATATATTTTTACGATTAAAGCACATTTTTTGGCAACCAAATTACTATATTGTCGTCCGTATTGAGCAAAACTATATAGACATGTCAAAAATAACTACACTGCTGTTAATTTTATTTCCTGTTTGCGCTTTGGCGCAGGATAAAGTTAATGCCAATAAACAACAAGAATTTAAACATAAATCTACTGTAAAACCGCAACCTTCAGCGGGTAAAAAATACAGTGATGGTAATAGTGGTAAAGCAACAAATATTCAAGCTGGTCCGGCTTTGAAAGTTCCTACAAAAAAATCTAAATAATGAAAATACTTGTACGTTTAGTATTGGTTCTCGCGGTATCTAACAGTTTCGCTCAAACCACAGATCAAAAAATTAGTAACATTTATGGCGAAACGGCATTGTTGGAGATGAAGACTAACAATCCTGGTCGCTATAAATACCATGTTGGAATGGTTGAAAAGGGGATGGTATTGTTGACAGCAACGGAAGATAAATTTTTGGAATTTCCACTGTTAGACTCAATTCCTTTGCGTTCTCAGGCTGCAGAAAAAGTTTCAATTCTAGCTTTTTTGCAAGAATATATGAATCAAACGAGCTTTAACGCGCTTAAATATGGTTTTTCTGCGGGGTCAGATTACATGTATTATAGATTAGCAGGTACGAATCAAGTACTAATGATTACACCACAAAAAGAATTTTATTAAAATTAATTTACGCTATTACATTAACATTATGAGATATTTATACTCAATAATTGCCCTTTTATTTAGTTCTACTTTTCTTGCTCAATCATATAATATGAGCAATACTGCTGTGAGTACTTGTTCAGGTACTTTTTACGATTCTGGTGGTGCAGGAAGTAATTATGGATACAATCAAAATTTCACAAAAACATTTTGTCCTTCAACACCAGGTTCTAGAATTCAATTTAATTTTACAAGTTTTTCGCTTGAGAATTCATATGATTTTATGACCATTTATGATGGAAACAGTACGGCAGCACCTACACTTGGGACCTATACAGGTGCTATAGGGCCTGGGCTTATTCAAGCAAGCGCCGCAAATCCAACGGGTTGCATAACTTTCGTTTTCACTTCAGATGGAAATTTTTTGTTTCCTTCAACAATGCCAGGTTGGTCTGCAACTATAGCTTGTTTACCAGATTGTCAAACAACTGTTCCTGCATTTACAACCGTTCCTGCAGCTGTTGCCGGGATTGTGAAAGTTTGTTTAGGTGCTTCAGTTACTTTTAATGCAGGAAGCACAACTTACCCAATAAATAATACGGGGTATACGCAATCTAATGCTACTACTACATTTAATTGGAACTTTGGAAATGGTGCAACGGGAACAGGTATCTCCCCATCTGTGACGTATGCAGCACCTGGAATATATATCGTTCGTGTAAACACTGTCGATGTGCAAGGTTGTACAAATACAATAATACCTCAAATAACTGTAGAAGTCGCCGCCGCGTCAATAATGACAGGCTCTTTTGTTACCTCACCTACAATTTGCTTAGGCCAAACTAATACACTTTCAGGGGTTGCAACTCCGCAAACAATAAGTTTAAATTGTACACCTTCAACTCCAGTGGTAATATTTTTGCCAGATGGTGCTGGAGCTTCATACTCTTCTCCAATAGCAGTGAATTGTTTTGCTGCAGGACAAACTATGACCGCCGCTTCAAATATTTCAAACATTTGCGCAACCCTAGAGCATTCATATTTGGGGGATTTAGATATTGCTATACAATGTCCAAATGGTCAAACGATTAGTCTTCATAATTATGGAACTGGTGCAGGTATTTATCTAGGAAGTCCGTTGGATGATCCAGCTGTTGGTCCTGGAGTAGGAGCCCAATATTGTTTTACGCCCTCGTCTCCAACGCTACTATATAACGGAGCAACAAATTTAACGGGTTCTCCAGCTGCGAATTCTATAAATGCAGGAAATTATATGCCTGCAGCTTCCTTTGCTGGTTTGATCGGTTGTCCGTTGAATGGCGCCTGGACAATTATTGTGACCGATCACTTAGGTGCGGATAACGGGTATATTTTTAACTGGGATATTAACTTTACCGTACCTCCAGTTGGAGTTACAACATTTACGCCTACCATTGCCTCACAAGGTTGGTTAGCAAATCCAGCAATTACCTCAACCGCAGGTAACACAATTACGGTTACCCCTACAACTACAGGGATACAATGTTTTACTTATAGAGCAACTGACAATTTTGGATGTATAAAAGATACAGTAATTTGTTTTAATGTATTACCACTTGGTTCTGTAGGTTGCCCTTCTTGTTTAATAACGAATTTTACAGCGAATTCAACTTTACCAAATTGTGGTAATCAATGGACAACTACTGGAACAATTACATTTACTTCTGCACCTGCAACTGGTCAATTAACCGTTGTGGATTGTCAAGGAAATTCAGTTGTAGTTGCTTCTGCACCATTTACTTCACCCTATAATTATACGTTGACAGGAACTGACGCCAATGGATTAGCCTGCTTCTTTACAGCGTCATTTACAGCCTTACCTGCTTGTAATTCGCAAATTAACTTTACCTATGCAGCGGCAGACCCAGCGGATGAAGCGGGTACTGTTACTTCTTCACAAGCCGGACCAGGTTTAAATGTGATGCGAATTTGTCAAACGGGTAGTGTAACAGTAAACAGTAACGATAATGACGTGATTCCTCCAATAGCTCCTGGAAATGATCCAAATGTAGTCTATTTCCTATATTCTTGTCCACCACTTCCCGGAGGAGTTGGTATACAACCTCCAAATGATCCTTGTTATGAAGGGTTTTTAACAACCGAAGATATTACCCTCATTAATACGAACGGACTTGCAACTCCATTGTTTGCAGGTTGGGGAGCAATGAATAATAACACGTTTTACATTGTTCCGATGACTTTAGGTACAGTATCCGGGTTAACGTATCATCAAGATTGTTATGATTTGGCATTAGATCAAATGACAACAGTTCAATTTCTTAATCCTATTGTTCCCGTTATTACTCAGAATTGTGCTTTGGGTACTGCAACAGTTACGTTTACTGGTGGAAATCCTCAGTTTTATGGAGGTAACTTTATAGCGTCAAGTTTACTACCTGCCACGGCATCGTTTGCTAATACGACATGTTTGAACGGAGGTGCTATTGTTATAAATGGATTAACGAATGGCCAAGTTTGGTCATACAACATTACAGATGCAAATGGCTGTCCTATTACCGTGACAGGTACATTTACAGGACTTCAAAATCCTGCATTTACATATCCACTTCCTGGTTATTGTAGAAATGCTGCAAATCCATCACCAACAATTACAGGTCTTGCAGGAGGTACTTTCACAAGTGCACCAGCTGGATTATCTATTAATGCTGCATCAGGTTTAATTAACCTGGCAGCTTCAACAGTTGGAGCGTATACAATTACTTACACAACTCCTGGACCTACATGTCAAGGAAGTACTACTTTTGCTTTAACTGTTTATGCCTTACCAATTGTAAATGCGGGAACTGATCAAACAGTTTGTATTGGTTCAAGCGTTACATTGTCAGGTGCTGGAGCTAGCACTTATACTTGGACAGGTGGAGTTACAAACGGAGTTTCATTTGTGCCCCCGATTGGAACAACCAATTATACTGCGACTGGAACAAGTATTAACGGATGTGTTGGAACTGACATTGTTGCTGTAACCGTTAATCCGTTGCCTGTTGTTGGGGCTGGAGCTGACCAAACAATTTGTGTTGGAGCTGCAGTTACCTTATCTGGAAGTGGTGCATCAACTTATGTTTGGGCAGGCCCAATGGCTGTAACTAATGGAGTAGCTTTTAACCCACCAGTTGGAGTTCATAATTTTACCGTAACTGGATCTTCTGCAACAATACCTGCTTGTACAAATACCGATATTGTAGTGATTACAGTTAACGCAATACCTGTCGTAAGTGCTGGTCCTGATGTTTCAGTATGTATTGCTGGAAGTATTACGCTTTCTGGATCTGGTGCAACAACATATACTTGGACTGGTGGTGTTACCAATGGCGTAGCTTTTGTTCCACCTGGTTCTGGTAACTACACCGTAACTGGTACTACCTTAGGATGTTCTTCGACAGATTTAGTTGCTGTTTCAGTTTTGGCCAATGCGCCAATAAATGCTGGACCAGACGTAACTGTTTGTGCGGGAATATCAACAACCTTAACTGCTTCCGGTGGTGTAAGTTATACTTGGAATAATGGTTTAGGAGCTGGGAATAACTTTTCTGTCACTCCTGCAGTAACTACTATATATACTGTGAATGGTGCTGATGCCAATGGATGTACAGGAACAGATCAAATGACTGTATTTGTTAATCCTTTACCTATAGTTGGTGCAGGCCCAGATCAAACGGTTTGTCAAGGTGTAGCAACTACACTTACTGGTACAGGCGCAACAAGTTACGTATGGACAGGTGGGATTACTAATGCTCTGGCGTTTACGCAAGTTGTTGGAGCTATTAACTATACTGTCACTGGTACAACTTTAGGTTGTTCATCAACAGATATTGTAACGGTAACGGTTAATCCTTTACCTGTAATTAATGCAGGGATAGATCAAACTGTTTGTGCTGGAGTTTCAGCCACATTAACTGCAGTTGGCGCACCAACAATAGTATGGAACAATGGAATTTCTAATGCGGTATCATTTACACCTGCAGCTACGTTGAATTATACGGCTACCGGAACAAGTGCTTCTGGATGTGTGTCTACGGACATAGTTACAGTTACAGTGAATCCATTACCACTTGTGAATGCTGGATTAGATCAAACGGTTTGCTCAGGTACAGCTGTAACATTAGCTGGTGCTGGTGCTAATAATGGTTATGTCTGGTCAAATGGTGTGGTTAACAACGTTGCATTTACGCCAGCTGTTGGAACAGTCGTTTATACGGTAACAGGTACTAACCTAACAGGTTGTCAAAATACAGATGTAGTTAACGTAACCGTAAATCCAAATCCAGCTCCGATCATTAATGGAGCAGTTTCTTATTGTGTAGGTAGTTCTTCAACCTTAAGCACAAGTATACCTTTTACTACATATTCTTGGAGTACTCCTGCGCTTACATCTACAACCAATGTAACAACGGCGAATAATCCAATTACAGTTACGGTTCAAAATGCTTTTGGATGCTCTGGAACTTCGCCAGCATTTATTGTTACTCAAACCTCAATAACTACTGCTAACTCAAATGTCACGGTTTGTCAAGGAATAGCAGCAACAATTCACGGAGTACCTCAAACGGTTGCGGGAGTTTATTCTCAAACGTTTATTGGAGGTTCTGTAACGGGTTGTGATAGTGTTTCAATCGTAACATTAACTGTTAACCCTTTACCTAACGTAAATGCAGGCGCTGATCAAACGGCTTGTATCGGATCCAATATTACATTAACAGGAACTAATGCCTTAACCTATGCTTGGAATAATGCTGTAGTAAATGGAGTATCTTTTGTGCCGGCTGTTGGTTCAGTTACTTATACACTTACGGGTACGGATGCAAATGGATGTGTTAATACGGATCAAGTTGTTGTCTTAATTAATCCTTTACCAATTATTACGGCTGTTGCGGATTATGCAATTTGCGCAACATCGGCTACCACTCTTGTTGGAGCAGGTGCTGGAGCAGGTACGTATGTTTGGAACAATGGTGTAACAAATAATGTTGCTTTCACTCCTATAGCAACGAATACATATACGGTTACAGGAACAGATGTTAACGGTTGTGTAAATACAGACCAAGTAATTGTAACAGTTAATCCATTACCAATAGTAAACGCTGGTTTAGATCAACAAATATGTGATGTATTCACGACTTCACTTTCAGGAGCAGGAGCAGTAAGTTACGTTTGGACTAATGGTGTTTTAGATGGTGTGATTTTTAACCCTATTGTTGGAACAATAAATTACACGGTAACTGGAACAGACGTTAATGGATGTATTGATACGGATATGGTTCAAATCATAGTTAACCCAATGCCAATTGTAAATGCTGGGTTGGATCAAATAATTTGTAGCGGTCAAACTGCAACCTTAACGGGTTCTGGAGCAGGTGTTGGAGCTAATTATTTATGGAACAATGGAGTGATTAACGCGAGTGCATTTACACCTGCTGTTGGTGCATTGAACTATGTTGTCACTGGGACAAATGCTAATGGTTGTGTTGATACTGATACGGTAAACATTTTGGTTAACGCATTGCCAATTATTAATGCAGGTTTAGACCAGGTTATTTGTATTGGCGAATCGGTAACACTTACAGGAAGTAACGGAAATACATATGTCTGGAACAATGGGGTGTTAAACGCAATAGCATTAAGTCCAATTGCAACAAATACCTATACGGTAACGGGAACAGATGTAAATGGCTGTGTTGATACGGATCAAGTTTTGGTAACCGTCAATGTATTACCTGTTGTAAATGCCGGAAATGATTTAATAGTTTGTAACGGTACAACCGCTTTATTAACAGGAAGTGGAGCCAGCATGTATGTTTGGACGAATGCTGTTACGGATGGCGTTGCCTTCACACCTGCTGGAACAAATTCGTATACAGTTACAGGAACGGATGTTAATGGATGTATTGATACAGATGTAGTAACAGTAACAGTAGAAAATGCTCCAGCTATTGCATTCACTCCGGATAATGTAATTGGTTGTACACCAGTAACAGTGACGTTTACAAACACAACTACTGGTGCTACCACAACAACTTGGATATTTAATGATGGAACTACAGTATCAGGTAATGGTGACCAAACACATACGTTTACAGCACCTGGTTGTTACGATATCGTAATGATTGCAGAAAGTGCAAACGGATGTACATCAACCTTTACTGCAACCGATATGGTTTGTGTAGAGGCTTATCCATTGGCTTTGTTTACCGCGAGTCCAAATACAATGACTAATATTTTCACTGAAGTTGAATTTGACAATAATTCAATTGGTGCGGATATGAGTTCTTGGACGTTTGGTGATGATACGCAAAGTAATCAAACAAATCCTACACATGTTTATCCAAATGCAGGAGCAGGTTCTTATTTGGCAACACTCATAGTAAGTACAAACTATGGTTGTACAGATACGATTTCGCAAATGATCACAATTACAGAAGAGGTGATCTTTTATGTGCCAAATACATTTACTCCGGATGATGATAAATTTAATGAAGGATTCATGCCTATTTTTACTTCTGGTTTTGATCCACAGGATTATGAGATGTTTATTTTTGATCGATGGGGAGAAACAATTTTTGAAACACATGACACTACTGTTGGATGGAGAGGCTCGTATGGTGTTGGAAATGTTGATATCGTTCAAGATGGAACCTATATTTGGCGTATAGAGTTTAAAGCAATGAATGGAAAGCGTATTCTAAAAACAGGACACGTGAATGTGCTCAGATAACTATTAGTTAAAACATAAAAAAACCCAAGTTCTACTTGGGTTTTTTTATAGATGAAATAATTTGTTAAATTTACAGTAAATGTGTTTTATTTATAACAATTGGTAACATTGCATCCTACTATTTATTATCCTTGCATAAAAAATAACTTTCTTAATATGAAGAAATTGTACAAAACAATATTGTTTTCTGCGTTTGTTGCTAACGCACTAAGCCAAGTAGGACATACAACCGTTACATTCAATGATGATTTAAGAACTGGAGGTTTTGGTTCTGGTGGTGGAGCTGGTCGGCAAATACAATCAGAAATTTATTATCCTGCAGCTACAACGGCCAATGATGTTCCGGTTGTAGGGACTAATTTGCCTGTCATTGTTTTCGGACACGGTTTCTCAATGACTTGGGATGCTTATGATAATGTGTGGACTAGTCTTGTCGCAGAAGGCTACGTGGTTGTTTTTCCGAGAACAGAAAGCGGGATAAGTCCAACTCATCTTGAGTTTGGTAAAGATTTGGCACTTGTTGCATCAAAAATGCAACTTTTGAACACTAATGTTTCCTCAATTTTTAATGGTAAATTAGCTACTAAAACTGCCTTGATGGGTCATTCAATGGGAGGTGGATGTGCTTATTTGAATCCAACCTACAACGGCGCTATCATTGAGACCATTGTTACATATGGGGCTGCGGTTACAAATCCGTCATGCGTAACAACTTCCGCAAGCATCACAATCCCTAACCTAATTATCTCTGGATCTAATGATTGTGTTGCCCCACCGATAAGTCATCAAGATTTGATTTATTCTGCATTAACGGCAAGCTTTAAAACACACCTATACATTACCGGAGGAAGTCATTGTTATTTTGCGAATAATAGTTTTACCTGTGCTTTCGGTGAGGCAACGTGTTCTCCGTCTCCAACCATAACAAAGTTGGAACAGCAAGATGTCACAAGCGACCATGTGAATTTATGGTTGGGTTATTATCTAAAAGATATTTGCTCTAATGCACCTTCGTTTCAGGATTCGTTAAGTTTGAGTAATAGAACCACATTCTTACAAGCGACTCCCTTGTCTTGTACAATCGGGGCGCTATCTAATTCAATCATGGAAGATATTCAAGTTTTTCCAAATCCTTCTTCAACTTATTTTGAGATCAGTAATTTTCCGGTCAACGCAACTTGGATAATTTTGGATTTGAATGGTAGAGTTGTTTTGAAGGGAGATTCAAATATGGTTATTGC
>JAYSRU010000064.1:0-2054 GCA_043720875.1 Crocinitomicaceae bacterium | reverse complement strand
ACCTTGCTCCAAGCATTGAGCCAACCGCAACGGGTCATATTATCGAGCAAATCGAACTCACACAACAAATTATAGCGAATGGTTTTGCCTATGAGTCGAATGGTTCCGTATATTTTGATGTAGAGAAATATAACCTTACGCATCCTTATGGTGCGCTTTCGGGTAGAAAAATTGAAGATTTAATTTCGAATACGAGAGATTTAGATGGGCAAACGGAAAAGCAAGGTCCATTGGATTTTGCCTTGTGGAAAAATGCATCTAGCGAACACTTGATGAAATGGAATTCACCGTGGGGAGTTGGTTTTCCAGGTTGGCACATAGAATGTTCGGCTATGAGCACGAAATATTTAGGAAAATCATTCGATATTCACGGTGGAGGAATGGATCTCAAGTTTCCGCACCACGAATGTGAAATTGCGCAAGGTTGCGCTGGAAACGGCGAAGAACCTGTGAAATATTGGATGCATGCCAACATGTTGACACTGAATGGGAAGAAAATGAGTAAATCTACTGGGAATTACTTGTTGCCTTCAGAACTTTTTTCGGGTGAAAATGAATTGTTAGAAAAAGCCTACGACCCAATGGTAGTGCGATTTTTTACGATGCAAGCGCATTATAGAAGTACGCTAGATTTTACGTCTGATGCGTTAAATGCTGCGGAAAAAGGATACATGCGCTTGTTAGAAGCATTAGCTGTACTCAAAACTTTACCTACGCATGAAACGTCGACAAAAGATGTAGCGGCCTTAGTGCAGAGCTTTTACGATGCCATGAACGATGACTTTAATGCCCCAACGCTAGTGGCAAATATGTTTGAGGCGGTAAATTATATCTTTACCATTCGCGACGAAAAAGCGACGATCACCACTGAGGATTTAGCCCTACTTACTGAAAAAATGACCGTATTTATTGTAGATGTCTTAGGATTAAAGCTTGAAAGTGCGAACAATTTTGACGGCATGGATAAAGTAATGAACCTAGTATTAGATTTACGTCAACAAGCCCGAACCAATAAAGATTGGACAAGTTCTGATAAAATCAGAGACGGTTTAGCGGACGCTGGTATTGTTGTTAAAGACGGCAAAGACGGCACTTCATGGACAATGTAAATAACTTTGAATTTTTCCCATATTGGATACTAAACAACAATCACCTTTTATGATTTCTGAAAACCACCCAAAAAAATTGTTTTTGTTAGATGCATTTGCATTGATTTACAGAGCTTACTTTGCTTTTGCAAAAAACCCTAGGGTGAATTCAAAAGGTCAAAATACTTCAGCTGCTTTTGGTTTCACTAATGCGTTGATTGATGTAATGCTGAAGGAAAAACCTACGCATATTGCAGTAGTATTTGATGCGCCCGGTGGAGCAACTCTGAGAATGGACGATTTTGCAGCCTACAAAGCGAACCGCCAAGAAATGCCAGAAGACATTCGTTCTATGTTGGATCCCATAAAGGATGTGATTAGAGCATTTAACATTCCAATATTATTAAAAGAAGGGTATGAAGCAGATGATGTGATTGGAACATTGGCAAAAGAAGCTGAACAACAAGGTTTTCTTACCTATATGATGACACCAGATAAAGATTTTGGTCAGTTGGTGAGTGAAAATATTAAAATATTTAAACCGGGTCGAGGTGGTGATCCTGCAACAATTATGGGTGTCGCCGTAGTATGCGAAAAGTTTGAAATAGATGACCCATTGAAAGTAATAGACATCCTTGGATTGTGGGGTGATGCAGTGGATAATATTCCTGGAATTCCTGGAGTTGGAGAAAAAACAGCCAAAAAATTGATCCAAGAATATGGCTCAATGGACGGGATATTTGAAAATACACATCAATTAAAAGGAAAACTGAAAGAGAACCTTGAAAATTTTCAAGAGCAAGGTCGATTGTCGCGCATGTTGGCAACCATAATTTTAGATGTACCGGTCCACTTTGATGCTGAAGATTTGATTTTGTCAGAAATAGATGCTGAAAAAGTAAAAGAAGTATTTACAGAACTTGAATTTAGAAATCTTGCTAAACGTGTTTTAGGAGAGGAAATCAT
>JAYSRU010000063.1:0-5745 GCA_043720875.1 Crocinitomicaceae bacterium | reverse complement strand
TGTTGAGTTTATCTTATACTCAAGTTCCAGCACCTGGATCAACAATTTCTAGTACTACTAACGTTGCTATTTTCGTAGCCGACCTTCAAGGAAATAGTAGTTCATGTAATTTCTCTGTTTTAATCATAGATGGAATAGCGCCAACACCAAATTGTACGGACACGGTTCAAGTTGCCATTAATTCTAGTTGCCAGTATACTATTCCGAATTTAGTTTTAGGTTTGGCTCCAACAGACAATTGTACAGCTACCGGATTAATAACTTCAGTTCAAAACCCATTATTGGGAGCAGCAGCTTCAGGGATAACTACCGTATTGATTACATCTACCGATGGTTCAGGAAACACAGGGACTTGTACAACCGTGTTGCAACCAATAGATTTGGTTCCTGCGATAATTACTTGTCCTTTAAATATTACGGTTAACAATGGTTCGAGCTGTTCTTACCTTGTGCCAAATTATGCAGTTGGGGCTACGGTATTAGACAATTGTTCAAATTATTCTATTGTTCAATCTCCAGCAGTTGGAACTTATATTTCAACCGGACATCAACCGATAACCCTAACAGTTATTGATGCTGGAGGTAATAATACCTCATGTGTTTTTACCGTGTTTGTAGTAGAAAATGTTGCCCCAGTTTTAACCTCATGCCCAACTGATATTCAAACCTGTAATCCTATTGTGAATTACACGCTCCCAACTGCAACCGATAATTGTGGTGGTTTCACTTTTACGCAATCTGATTTTTCAGGCCTCACTTCTGGATCAACATTTCCGGTTGGGATTACAGGCCAAGAGTATTCATTCATTGATTCATCTGGCAATCTGACCAAATGTATTTTTAGTATTGAAATTCTTCCTTCACCTTCGCCAGCAGTGATCGCGTTGGATACGGTTAAACTTTGCGATATAAATAATTATGTATTAAATGCTAATGCAATAACTTCCGGAAATGGTACATGGACTTTTATTCAAGGATCTGGAACCTTTAATAATCAAAATGCTGCTACAACAGGAGTAAACAACTTGCTTCCAGGTGTTACAATCGTAGAATGGGCAGTTGCCTCAGCTTCATGCGGTACATTAAAAGATACCTTGGTAATTGTGTATTCGATTGCGCCACTACCTGCAAGTGTTCAAGATACAGTATATGTTTGTAACGCATTAGTTTTAGCAGTAAGTGCTAATCCAGCAAATGTTGGAGTAGGTCAGTGGTCAAGTTCAACAGGCATTTTATTTGCAAATGCAACTTCACCATTAACGAATGCTTCCAATTTTATGCCTGGTTGGAATACAGGAATTTGGACGATAACAAATGGAGGATGTCCGCCGTCTGCTGATACTATGCATATTTTTGCGAATAAGAAGGCAGTAATTTTAACGAACGACACTACGTTTTGTAGTTCGGTTGCATCCTTTACAATCTACGGTAGCATACCAGAATTTCAACAATCAATATTTTGGTCTGTAAATAGTGGTGGAGGAATAATTGCAAATCCATCTAGTAATCCTGTTTTGGTTACCAGTCTCTCTTTTGGTGAAAACAAAATAATATATGGTTTCACACATCCGGTTTGTGCTACGGTGAGAGACACGATTGTAATTAATTACAGCTCATGTGAATCGATCAGTGAAGACATAGTTACCATGTTTAGTCCGAATAACGACGGCAAAAATGATTTCTTTGCTATTTCTGGACTTAATGCCAATTATCCGGAATGCGAAGTTAAAATTGTGAATAGATGGGGCGGATTGGTATACGAATCGATAGGGTATGCCTCACCTTGGGATGGAAAGTTTAAAGATGAGGTTGTACCTGTTGGCACCTATTTCTATACCATACGTTTCAATGATACTGCCAATAAAATGGTTGAAGGTTCAATCACAATCATTAAATAATTATTACATAAGGATTATGAGAAATTTAATAAAAATATATTTCACCTACAGTTTACTTTTGTTTCCAGCAGTATTGTTTGGACAGCAAGAATCTAATTTTTCTGTTTTTAGCGGCGACTTATACCTGTTTAATCCTGCAGCAAGCGGTGTTTCTAATGTTGGTTCAGCAGCTATTGGAACACGTATACAATGGCTTGCTTCAGCAGCAGCACCAAGCACGATTTATATGAATGTGCACGGTCAAATCAAAACAAAGCACAATACTAATGCGGTACTTCAAGAATTTAATAAAGAACAAAAGAAAGGGTTTGAAACGGTAAAACGAACAGTAGGTGCAGTGAAGCACACTGCTGGATTCAAAGCGATGAACGATCGTATTGGTCCATTTTCGAAAACTTCATTACAAGGAAGTTATGCCTATCATGTACCACTCACTAAGAAAACAAACTTGTCTGTTGGTTTAGGTTTTGGGTACACAAATTTAGGAATAGATACGAGGAAAGTGAGGGTTGAAAACCAAACGGATGATTTATATAATGAGTTCCTAACTGGCTCTAATGGAATAAATATGTTAGACGCATCGGCAGGAATTTCAATTTATGGCAAAAAGACATTAGTTGGAATAAGCACCACACAGCTTTTTGCAAATAATTTTAGGGCTAACTCGTTCATTTTGGATAATGGCTTTCAAAGACATTGGAATGTTTATTTATCCCATTTATTGTTCGAGAAAAATGACATTACAGTAGAACCAATAGTTATGCTTAGAAGCGTAAAAGGCGCTCCGAGAAGTATTGATTTTGGAACCAAATTCACGTATCAAAATAATGTTTCTTTCGGCTTGATGTATCGCACTGGAAATACCTTAGGCTTACAGTTTGGAATGAATTTCTCTAAAAACTTTAACCTAAGTTATGCTTTTGAACATTATTTTTCAGGTAATAGCAGCAGCTCATTGAGAAATACAAATGAACTTAAATTGGGTTATATTTTTGGAAGCAAAAGAAACATCACCAAAGAAATTAAGGAGCAGAAAAAAATTAACGATGACGAATTGGCTCCACCAGTTCCTAAAACATTATAGTTTCAAAAATGTTGCAAAATAACAGAGATGGAATCAATTTAGGAACAGATTTGTTGAAAATTGTTGCTGAAATAAGTGATTCGTTCGCAAAGTCGAAAACTAAAAATGACGTGTTTGAAGAGCTGACCCGTAAATGTGTTCAGTTATTAGATTTGATGGAATGTGCGGTTTATGATTGGATCGAAGAAGATGAATTATTGAATCGAAAAGCCACTTATGACTACCATAAAGGGAAAAGTCCAAAGGCTCACAAAATAGAAAACAGAGAAGGATTGGTTGGGCTCTCGTTTACTACCAGAGCTACCGTTATTGTTGAAGATACAAGGCAGAATAACTATTATTTGGAGGTGACAAAAGGGTTTAGGTCAGAAATTTGTGTCCCTATTCAGTTTAATAATAGAATATATGGTATTGTAACTTCAGAGCACTCAGAAGTTGGGTTCTACAAAGCACCCTATCCCGCAATCTTTGAATTATTGGCTTCCATGGCGGCCCAATCAATATTTAGAATTGAGGAACGTGAATTAGAGAAAATTTCTAAAGAAAACTACGAAGCACAAAATATTGAGAATCAATCCAAACTAGATTCAGTGTTAGAAACCGTTTCTGATCAGTTTGCTCAATTAAAGCATTCGAAAGTAAAACAAGATATTTTATTGAGAGAAGTGCATCATCGGGTAAATAATAATTTGCAAATCATTTCTTCTATTATTGGATTACACAGAATGATAGAAAATGCCGATCTTTCGCATGCCTTGAGAGATATTTCTTCGCGTGTGGATGCCATGGCAATTATTCATACCAACATGTACAAAACGGTAGAAATGAATAAGGTTGATTTAGAATCGTATCTAGAAGATCTTATTCAATTATTGCGAGGATTGTCGCAAGTAGCGGTTGAGTTTGATTTTAAAACCAACGTTAAGTCACTTAATTTAAGTACATTGGTTCCATTAGGAATGTTAATTGTAGAAATCTCCATGAATGCTTTCCGCCACGCATTTGACGAAACGATAAAAGCCCCAAAACTCTTGTTAAATATTACGCAAAACATGGATACCAATCGGTATATTTTAGAGTTAAGAGATAACGGTATTGGAATGGATAATTTGTATCCTATTTTAGATGAATTGAGCGTTGGAGCCACTTTGATACACGCTTATATAGAACAACTTAATGGCGAAATGGAAATTGTAAATGAAAATGGACTTTCATATACAGTTATCTTTGACGATATTTAACCAAATTTTTATAAACAGAACAAAATGCGTTTCCTTTATTTACTTGTAAAAATCACTTTTCAAATACCTTTTAGAATATTTTTTAAACGAATTGAAAGGGTAAACATTACCAAAGCTGCACATTCTCGAACCATTTATATTGCCAACCATGCATCCTCTTTTATGGATCCAGTGATGTTGGGTACATTAACCAATCCAGTGATCTATTACATGGTACGTGCCGATGTTTTTAAACCTTTTTTAATTAAAATTTTCCACTCGCTGCACATGATGCCCATTTACCGTGAGCAGGATGGAGGAGATACCAAAGCAAAAAACGATGAGGTATTTTTAAAATGTAATGATTTATTGAAAAAAGGCCGAAATATTCTAGTTTTTGCAGAAGGTTTTACGGATGATGTTTTTGTGAGAAGGTTAAAGCCGCTAAAAAAAGGAGCCGCACGCATCGCTTTTGGGGCTTTGGATGCTATGGATTGGAGCGAAAAAATGTACATTCAAACGGTAGGAATTAATTATACTGATCCCGGTAAAATGCGATCAGAAATAGTATTTGAAGCCGGAGAAATTATTTGCTTAAATGATTACCATGAAGCCTATAAAGCAAGCGCACCGCGTGTAATTACGTTGATTACCAACCTTATCGACAAAAATTTAAAGGCAGTTATTACCCATGTTGCAGACGAATCTTTAACAGAAACACATGAACACGTGATGGAAATTTCGCGCAAAGGAATGAATTTTTTAAACTATGATCATTCTATCGCATTGAAGGACCGTAAAACCTATTCACAGAATTTAGCCACGTTTTTCAATTCGAATGCTCAGGAACTTTTTTTCGTAGAATTTATTGAACGCGTAAAGGCGTACAGCAAGACATTGACGGAAAGAGGGGTAAGCGAAGAAATAATATACAACAAGGCTACAAATAATACCTCAATAGTAGCTGATGTTTTGATGTTGGTATTGATTTCTCCATTTGTTTTACTTGGATTTTTACATTCATTTATTCCCTATCGCATTGCCAAAGGATTTGTACAAAAAACATTTGGCAGAAAAGTATTTTGGAGTTCAGCAAAACTTGGAATTGGCAATATTCTTTTCGGAATTTGGAATTTACCACTGGTAATCACCGCAGGGTGTTATTTTGACATCAATGGATTCATAGTTTTCGGATATATCCTACTTATGATTCCGTTCAGTTTTGTGTTTTGGCATTCCGTAACGAGTAGATTAGACAGAATTAGCGCTAAGCTAAAAGCGAAAGACGATGCGTTAAGCGACATCGTTAAGCAAAGAGAAGGTTTGTTGCAGGAGATTAATGAATTCAACTTTTGATGGAATTTGGCGGTCTAACTGATGATAAATTACGGGTGTCAGACAAACAACCGATTACACCCCGTTCGGCATGGCAATGGTAGGGCGTGATAAGCAAGGAATCACTGGGTACAGATACGGTTACAACGGGATGGAAATTGATCCTGAAATGAAAGGGAAAGGAAACGAATATACCACCGAGTTTAGG
>JAYSRU010000062.1:0-17506 GCA_043720875.1 Crocinitomicaceae bacterium | reverse complement strand
CGTTGGCGCCATCAACCACCTCGTACCAAAATTCTTTATCCTTAAGTTTAAGAATGTGTAAAATTTTTGAAGTTGCTCCTTGACCCAAAACACCTGATCTTAAGATGTCATTTTTTTCTAATAAAAAATCCCAACTACCCGAGCTTTTCCCAACAGTGGAAGAATACGAGAAAGCCCCACTTTTTTCGTAGGTTTCTGTATAATTGATACCTGTCAAAACAGCAGTAGAATCTACTCCATTTACCGTATATGACTCAACACGCCAAGTATTTTCTAAGCGTGATATTTTAGATCGAAAACTTATGAATGGCCCGTCGTCATATTTTTTACACGCGGTAAGAAAGATCAAACCAAAAGTGATCAGGAAAATTATGTGTCTCATTATTTTAAAAACTATAAAGTGTGTACTTTGTGAACGATACTTTGAACAAAAAGTTCAAAAAAAAGAAAATTAAAATTCAATACCCAAGATACAAACGTCATCTACTTGCTCTTGACCTCCTTTCCAATTAAAAAATTCACCTCTAATCGATTCAAGTTGGTCCGAAAACGGAATTTCCTTCATTTCAGTTAGCAGGGTTTTAAAGTGTTTGTTTTTAAATTTTTTCCCTTCCGTACCGCCAAATTGATCGCCAAAACCGTCTGAAGTCAAATACAAACGATCCCCTTTTTCTAACCTTATCTCAACAGAAACAAAATCAGAATAATTATAGTGTTTCCCAATTGGTTGCTTTTGTCCTTTCGTTTCTTCTAAAATCCCGGTTTCTTTGCGCAAAATCCATAGCGGGTTGTTTGCTCCAGAAAAATGAAACACACCCGTTTTTTTATTCCAAGTACAGAGGCCAATGTCCATTCCATCACTTACCACCTCATTATTCTTACTCAAATCTGATACAATAATTTCACGTGTTTTGTTTAATATCTTTCCAGGATCAATTTGATTAAATTCAATAATTGACCTATTTAAAGCATTGTTGCAAATCACACTCATTAATGCCCCAGGAACGCCATGTCCTGTGCAATCTGCAACAGCAAAAAGAATAAGGTCTTCATATTCATATACCCAATAAAAATCACCTGCAATCACATCCTTGGGTTGGTAAAAAATAAAGTAGTTTTCTAACAATAAATTCATGCTTCTTTTTGAAGGCAAAATTGCAGTTTGAATGCGTTTTGCATAATTAATCGAATCTAAAATTTCATTGTTTTTTATTTCCAATAAATTATTTTTTTCAGCAATTATCTTTTGTTGAGTTCTAGCATATTTCCATCGCTTATAAAGCGCCATTGAAAAAATAATAATTAAAGTCAGCACGCCACACACAGCATATAAAATCATTCTTGATTGAGCTTCTTTCTTGTCGTGTAGCAACTGACTAATTTCCCTTTTCTTTTCGAATTTATAACTCAACTCTGTTTCTGCTTGAAGTCTGGTCGTTTCTATACTTTCTAAACTGTCGGTATAGGCAACATACTGCTTCAAATAGGGAAATGCTGAAGCAGGATTATTGGATTCCTCTTCAATTTTCACCAAGTATTGATAGGCATACGCCAAAGATATTTTAGAACCTATTTTTTCTGCGAATGATAATGAAAGTAAAAAATACTTTCGTGCTTGAACCAAGTCTTTTTTACTGTAATAAAGTGTTCCGATATTCGTATAGGTTTGTGAGATGCCCAAGGGGTAATTTAATTTAATTCTTAATTCAAGAGATCTATTATAATATTCAAACGCCAAATCAAATTGTTTTAAATCTGCATAACATATTCCAACATTATTGTAATCATCACTTAAACCGCGTTCGTCATTAAGTTTTTTATCGGCACGAATACATTCGAAGTAATTAGTAAGTGCTTGATGAAACATTTTTTTAGAAACATAAACAATGGCGATGTTGTTCAAGCAATTTGAAACCCCCATTTCATTCTCAATTTTTTTATTAATCGCCAAGGATCTTTCATGATAATACAAAGCCTTACCCCAATTTTCTTGTGCAGAATAAATTAGGCCCACGTTGGATAAGATTGCAGCCTTTCGATAAGGATAACTCACTTTTCGCTCAATACTTAGTGCTTTAAAAAAATTACCTAGGGCAGCGGCATAGTTACCCAAATAATCGAATGCAATTCCACGGTTATTTAACAACTCAATTTTTGTGCGCAGAAAATTATTTTTACCACAAAGCTGTAATCCTTGGTTCGTATAAAATAGTGTTCCTTTATAATCTCCAATTAACCATGCATCTTCGGCTGCGTCACTGAATGCTAACGCTTGCTTTCCTTTGCCTTTTAGCGCAGTTATTCTCGCATAAATTGAATCTGACGCTTTGTCAAAAGCGAACATTTGCAAAGAAAATAGTAAAAATATGGCTAAAGTGTTGATTTTCATTGTCAAATATAATTTAAAAAGATCATAAAAATGATTATCAGCAACTTTACTATTGGCAAAAAAGATGAACTGGGTTTAGTTCTTCCCAATCGCAACACTAATCAGAACAGCTCAATACATTTTCGAGTAGTCTATAAAATCACAAGTTTACCTGTGCCCGTGGTGCCAGAATTTAATACAGTACTAGGGTTTCCATAAAGCTCAATATTTCCACTTCCATTAATTGAATAGTCTATAATTGAACTTACGTTAACTTCCACATTTCCTTTTGATTTTGTAACTATTAAGGCATAACTGGCATTCAAGTTTTTCGCGTCAACAGCCATCAATGCGTCCGTCCAAAGTTTTAGGTTTTGGACCTGTCCAGTTAATGTAATTTTCCCGCTACACGGAAAATTATTCCAAGCATAGAAAGTGGTGCAATTCAAATCTAAACTTACTTGATTCAATTTGGAACCTAAGATAAATCCAATTTCATCTCCCAGCAAAGTATTCACGGTCTGAACATTACAGGTTTCTTGTGCATTTAATTCCTTTAAGGCGATAACATGAATGTATAACTTCACCTTATTACTTTTGGGATGACTCCAATTTCCCCTATATGAATTATCAATTATTAGTTTCCCATCTTCAATTGCGTATTTTACCTTATTTACAATTTTGGGAGCAGCTACTATTTCCAATTTGCACACCGTATCTTGAATTAAAAAAACTTCAAAGAAGTCATTCAACTCGATTTTATCAAAGGTTTTAAGGGCAACTACTTTTCGAAGTTCCTTCTTTTCACAGGAAAATAGAAGCGCACAACAAAATAAGTATATTAGTATGTTCTTCATCTTTTGTGTTTTTTATTAGCAGGTAATGCATAACCAAAACCAATCTCTGGAGAATCGAGTATGTGAACGTGAGATTTCATTGCTATGCTGCAAAACAAATAATCTGTAACCGCGTACCGAAACAATAATCGATTGTACATAACGTAATGGTTCGCTTTGTCAACTAAGCCAATGTAGAAACCCTCTTGCAAACTTAAACTCGCTTTATTGTAGACAATCGTTTGTGATAGATGAAGACCCGTTTTGAAATTATTGATTGGTTTAAAATCGCTCGGAGTTGCAAAATCGGTTTTGGTTGAAGAGTCATAAAATGTATCAAAACCGATTCCCAATTGTATTATTCGACTTATTGATCTTCTTGCTTCAACAGAAATTGAAGAAGTAGCCCAAATTTTGGAATTCAATGATCGCGTATGTTTACCGCCAAAATTATACGCAAAGTAATACGTGTTTCGTTTACTATGCGGATTCAAAATGCTTTTATTATAGGGAGATTCGTCTTTCAAATTATACCTTAATCCCGTGTAGGCTGTTAAACTATTCAACCCTAAATTTGGTTCTGCAAGATTTGCATTGGACAAGTGAGAGAAAGACGCTCCGAGGTTGACTGCCAAGCGATTATTTATCTTGTACATAGCTCCAACACGAAAATTAAAGTGAACATTTAAGTTGGAGCCAATAGACACGTTTAAATAATTTGTTTCCAAGTCAAATTTCTCAGTAGCATAACTCATACCAATTCCAATTTGTTGCACCAAACTGAAATTTCTTCTTACAAAAATTGGGACTTTAAAATAAGGAAACAACCCAAATTCTTCACCATGAACTTCATGGTTTCCCAAAGTTGCATAAAATGCAGATATCCCAAAACTCGGAAAGTTATAAGATGAATGACACTCTTTCGAACCATTCGTTCTTTTTTCAAAATTGATTTCCGTTCCTTTGGCAAAGTCAGTTACAAGGTAGCTCATGTTTTTGTACTCTGGCAACACATATCCAATGTGTCCGTTGAGCGAAACACTATAAATAGGGCTATTAATTTGAGCCGCAATTGTTGCAACACCTCCAAAAAAGTGGAGAAAAATTACTGAAACGAACCAAACTCGTAGTTGCATGATTGGTGGAATGATGTTAGTTTATTTTATCTTGGTGGTTTAGCATGTTTATCTCCACGCGTCTTAGGTTTTCCATACTTCGCATGCATCTTCTCCTTAACGCGAATTTTATTATTAACTTTTTTATTCTTCGCCTTTTTCTCGTGAAACGAAGCTCCGCGTTCAATTGTGGAAACCTTAGTTTTAATATTTGGCATTAAAACTAGTTCAATTTCATGTGGGGCAATTTCTGTCGAAACTTCTACATCCACTGGCATTTTAACTGGTTTCATTTTCTTAGCCATAAAAGCTTCGATTGCTGCTTTTCGTGGTTTTTCCTTCGGAGTTACAAAACTCAAGGCAATTCCTTTTTTATCCGCTCTTCCTGTTCTACCAATTCTGTGAATGTGTGTTTCTGGCACTTCTGGCATGTCAAAATTGATAACATGACTTACTTCCATAATATCAATACCTCTAGAAATAATGTCAGTTGCGATCAAAATACGAGTATTCCCTTCTTTAAAATTTTCTACCGTTTGGAAACGATTATTTTGTGCCTTGTTAGAGTGAATCACTCCAATTTCTTCCCCAAATATTGGTTCTAAATGCTCAAAAATTGCGTCCGCTAAACTTTTTGATTCAGCAAACACCAATACTTTAGTCATGTCCTCATCTGTAGTCAACAAATGCTCTAAAAAATTGAGTTTCGTATAAAAATTTGGAACTTGATAAACGATTTGCTGGATATTCGTGAGTGGAGTTCCTGCAGGAGCTGCTTCAACTCGCTCAGGTTGTGTGAAAAAAGTATCAATCAAATTCTCTACCTCCTCTAAGAGCGTTGCTGAAAATAAAAGGTTTTGGCGTTTTTTAGGTAAAATATCTAAAATATTAGTAAGTTGAGTACGAAACCCTAGATTAAGCATCTCATCCACCTCATCAATAATAAACTTTTTAATTCCTTTAAGCGGTAATGATCCACGCAGCGCCAAATCCAATAAACGCCCTGGAGTTGCCACTAAAATATCTAAGCCTTTAGAAACCGTGGCATCTTGCGTATTTATGTTTGCTCCTCCATATACACCAACAGTCGTTACGCTCATATATCTGGTTAACTTGTCAATTTCATCAACTATTTGCACCACCAATTCGCGTGTAGGTACAACGATTAATATTTGAGCAAAACGTTCTTTTGAGAAACTCCACTGACACAAAGTTGGTAACAAAAAGGCTAGCGTCTTTCCCGTTCCAGTTTGTGCTATACCTAACACATCTTTACCGGCCATTATGGGTGAAAATACTTTTTCTTGAATTGAGGTTGGATACTCCATTCCCAACTCTGCCAAAGCGTTTAATAATGGTTTTTTTATGTTTAAATCTGAGAAAGTTGTCATGAGTGATTTTGGATTTACCGTTACAAAGGTAAGCTTTTCAAATTTTGGTAAAGCATTCATTCCATTGTTTCTTCTGTATTTAGGATAAATTAAACCTTTCAGGTTAAATCTGATCAAAAAAAATTCACAACAAATTATGACACAAATCATATTGTTTCTAGATTTCTACCTTTAACTTAGCATAAAGTTAGCTTACTTATATTTCCAAAAATTTAATCCCTATGAAAAATATTCTAGTCCCAACTGATTTTTCCGAAACTGCTGAAAATGCACTTTTTTATGCTGCTGAACTTGCAGCCATCAGTAATGCCAATTTGATTATTTTTCATGTCTATAATTATCCAGTAGATACGGCTGATTTATCTCTTATAGCATCTGTTTATGATCAATTCGAAAATTTAAATTTGGAGAGTTTACGAGAACTAAAGGCAAAAGTTCATGAAAAATTGGGAACTGATCTATGTGTTGAATTTCTTTGCAAAATGGGGTCTGTTGCACATGAAATCAACGAGTTAATTGAAACAAAAGATATTGATTTGGTTGTAATTGGAACACAAGGAAAAGGTTATTTACAAGAGCGATTTATGGGTAGCACTGCATCCAGTTTAGTTAAACAGGCAACCCAACCCGTATTGGTAATTGATGCTAAAATAAAATTTGAACCAATTCAGGAGATAGCCTTAGCTTTTGACTACAAGGATGAGGAAAGTTTAACTGCAATTGATCCGGTTATTTCGTTCTGCAATTTGTTCAAGGCTCACATATCCATCCTACAGGTTTTAACTCAAGGTGAAGTAATTCCTTCCGCGTCAGAAGCTATCGCTGGGATTAAATTAGCCAACAAATTAGAAGGGGTTGGGCACTCGTTTCATTTTATAAAAAATGAAGATGTTGTAACCGGAATTAATGAATTCATTGTCATAAAAAGCATGGACCTCATCGCGATGATTCCAAAGAAGCATTCATTTCTCGCGAATCTTATGCACGAGTCCAATTCTAAAAAAATGGCTTTTCATTCAATAGTTCCCTTCTTAGCTCTGCCAGCTTAAGGCACAAATCTAATTCAATAATATGCACAACTCGATCATAGATAAGAATTTGATTGTCACAAAAGCTTCTGGAGATACTGCATTATTTTCTGAAGCGAAATTGCGTAGTTCTCTTCAAAAATCTGGAGTCCAAAACCAAGATATTGATGCAATAATTAATCAAGTATCAGGTAAATTGTTTAACGGCATTTCTACTAAACAAATTTACAAACAAGTCTATGCTCTGCTGAAAGGCACTGCTAGACATTTAGCCGCGCGTTATAATTTAAAGCAAGCCATTATGGAATTGGGACCTTCAGGGTTTCCCTTTGAAAAATATATCGCAGAATTGTTTAAACGAAAAGGATATGAAACAAGCGTTAGCCAGTTTGTTGAAGGGAATTGCTTGACACATGAAATTGACGTAATCGCTCAACGAGGAAATGAATATTTATTGATAGAATGTAAATACCATAATCAACTTGGTAAAGTAAGTGATGTAAAAGTTCCGCTTTACATTCAATCGCGGTTTAAAGATGTGGAAAGCAAATTACTTCAACAACGAGAAAATCAAAATAAACAACATTCCGGATGGGTAATTACCAATACTAGGTTCTCCTCTGATGCCATAAAATACGGTACGTGCATTGGGCTAAATTTACTGGGGTGGGATTTTCCTTTTCATCAAAGTTTAAAAGAACAAATTGATAGCGAAGGTTTATACCCAATAACCTGCCTAACTTCCTTAACCAAAATTGAAAAACAGATTCTATTGGATAAAAAAATAGTATTGTGTAAAGAATTGTTGGAAAATAAAAAGCTACTGAATCATCTAGATTTAAAGCCTTCCCGCATAAATTTGATACTGATTGAAATTGAAAAACTTTGTAAATTTTTAGCATGACAAAATTAGAAAACAAAATGAAGGTCCATTTTTTCGGTGCTGCTGGCACAGTAACGGGTTCAAAATACCTTATCGAAGCAAATGATGTTAAAATACTTGTAGATTGCGGACTGTTTCAAGGGTTAAAAGAACTTCGACTTCTAAATTGGCAAAATTTACCCGTAGATGCTGCTAAAATTGATTTTGTTGTGCTTACACATGGACATTTAGACCATGTTGGGTATTTACCCTTACTGGTTCGCCAAGGATTTAAAGGAGTAATCTATGCCACAGCTCCAACCATTGAAATTTCCAAGTTAATATTGAGTGACAGCGCAAAAATTCAAGAAGAGGATGCTAAACGTGCAAATCATGACAAATTCACGAAACACACGCCTGCAAAACCATTATACAGCACTAAAGAAGCTGAAGCAGTATTTCCGCACTTCAAATCCAAACCCATTTCAATCTGGAACGAGCTTACACCCAACGTGTCGGTTAGATTTCAGTATAACGGTCATATTTTAGGTGCAACTTTCGTTGAACTTAAAGTGAACGGAAAATTGTTCGTTTTCTCAGGAGATATTGGGAGGGATAATGATCCTATTTTGAGAAACCCAGAAAAACCTGAAGCAGCTGATGTTTTATTCATTGAATCAACGTATGGAAATCGTTTCCATCCAGACAATATGAAAAATAAATTGGCAGACATAATCAATGAATCTATTCGTCGGAATGGAACCATAATAATTCCAAGCTTTGCCGTGGAAAGAACACAATTGATCATGTTCTTGCTTTGGCAATTAAAAAATGAAAAGAAAATACCGTCAATTCCAATTTACATGGATAGCCCAATGGGATCACATGTTCTTGAAATTTTTGAAAACAATCTTGACTGGCACAAGCTTACACTAGCCGAATGCTACGGCATGAATCAAGTAATAGAAGTTACACATAGTTACGCAGAAACAGAGTTGTTGCTGAAAGATAAAACGCCTAAAATTATTATTGCGAGTAGCGGAATGGCAACTGGAGGTCGAGTATTGAGCTATTTTTAACAATATTTAGGCGATGCGAGCGCAACCATTCTTCTTGCTGGATATCAAGGTGAAGGCACGCGCGGGCGATCTCTTTTAGACGGTGCAAAGGAAATCAAGTTAAGAGGAAAGTGGTTTCCAGTGCATGCAACTGTTGATATGATTGAAGGTCTTTCCGCACATGCGGATCAAAATGAGTTAATCGATTGGATGTCTAAATTGGCACAAAAGCCAAAACAAGTGTTTGTCATCCACGGTGAAACTGACGCGGCTTTGGCACTTTCGGAAAAAATAAAAGAGATTTATCAACTAAACACCATCATTCCAATGTTGAACCAAGTTGTGGAGATTGAGTAATAAATTGTAACAAAACGCAACATTATTCTTTTCTAAGGATACTTTATGATTGAGAATATTGTATTTTTGATCTATACAAATCTTCCACTAAATGCGTATTCTTCTTTTATTTGTGTTACTTATTTCCGCACCGAGTTTTGCGCAATTGACACCTAGTTCTGCTCACCATGATTTTGAACATTTGATGTCTTACTCGCCTCGTTTTGCTGACTTCGTTTTCACCAATCATGACGCGAAAAAAGCATATATACTTCGTGTAGAATGTCCAACTGAAGTTAAGTATTTGAAATCTTCCGATATGGCAATGCCAGATTCTTCGGTAATTGTAAGACTGCAAGCCAATCCAAAAAAGAAGGGAAGATTCTCCTATGAAATTAAAGTTTACACGAGTGACAAAGGTGAACCAACGCTGCTCAAGTTGTCAGGAATCATGGATGAACCGCCCTATAATGAAACCGCCTTTATGCAAGAATGTCCAACATTCGACCAAGCTTCAAGTGGTAAATCCTCATTTAACCTAAAAGTTACCACAGTGGATAAGGAAACCGGAATAGCTATTGGAACTTCAACCGTTGTGCTTATTGAAAATGGATTTGCCAGCCCACCTTACTTAACGAACAAGCAAGGTAGCCTAGAAAAAAAGGGTAAAATTGGTTTCATCTATTTTTATGCAGAACACCCACAATATGAGCCTTCAGAGTTGGGGGCTCTGGTGAATCCAAGTAGAAATGAAATCGTAATTTTGATGACAAGATCAACTGTTGTTGCGGTTACTCCTCCAGTAATTATTACTCCTCCATTAGACACACTTGTTGCAACTGTAGATACAATTGCAATTTCTGAATTTTTCTTACCGGAAACTCCTGGAGAATTTTCAGTAAAAAACTTCAAACCAATTAATGTTGTTTTTGTGCTCGACATTTCTGGATCAATGGGCTATAGCGACAAAATTGAATTGCTTAAATTTTCGTTGAATAAGATTAATGAAATTCTAAGACCTTGTGATAAAATTAGTCTGGTTACGTATGCCACAAATGCTGCAATCATTTTACCTCCAACCGTAGGCACTGATAAAGAATCCGTAAACAAACAAGTTTCGGCATTAAAAGCTGATGGATCAACTGCGGGAAGTGCAGGAATTAAACTTGGATACAAAACAGCGGTTTCTGCCTTTATACCAGACGGAATTAATCATATTATTGTGATCACAGATGGTGCATTTAATCAGGGGAAAGATGATTACAAAAAAGTAGTCTCAAAATACCGAAAAAAAGGGTATACCATGTCTGTTGTGGGCATTAAAAACTCTATGCTTTCGGGTAAACAAATGACAGACGCTGCAGCCATTGGTGGAGGAGTATTTCTAAGTATTCAAAACCTCAAAGATGCATCTTCCCTGCTTAATGAGGAAATTATGAGGCTCACAAAGCGGTGAGAGTTATTGGGATGTTAATAAAAGAGCATCTAAATCTTTGTTATTTTTGTGACGAAAATTTGATTATTAAATCTGACATTTAAAATAAAAAAACCAGCATTCAGAAATTGCGTGTCAATTTCTAAACCGTTTTTTAGTTCGGACCATGAGCGCACGTCAATTAACACCAACTTACCCGTCAAATCAAGAATCTCTATTATAATCTGACCGTCAAATTGAATTTGATCCGTTGAATTAATTTGGATCTCAATACTTTCATTAAACGGATTAGGAAAAACACCTAATTCTGTTCCACTTGCGGTTCTACCACCGATAGGTATCTCAGAAGATAAATTTTCTTCTCCATTTTCACCAATCCGAAACCCTTGATTTTCATAATATTCCACAACCGACTCAACATTCTTAGCCTGAGTTTCATTTGGTTTACAAATATTTTCAATTATCACCAGAGTCCGGCAACCCTCGAATGCGTCAAAACCAGGAAGAAGAATAACCTCCTCTTCTGCTCGAAAAGCACCTTTTCCTGGTGCTTGAATATTCACATCATAAGCCACTAAGGTTCCCTTTGCTTCAAAAACAAACTCATTTATTATGAAGGTTGAACTAACTGTAAATGGGATATTTTGAACTCCAATAGTTCTGTTCGTTGGCACTAATCGTTGCTGAAGATCCGAGGTGACATTAATATTAGTATGCATCCTATTTTGTTGACCTTGCGTAAACGACGTTAAACAACTTAAATTATCTGCGTAATTCATGAAGTTTGATTGCAATGCTAAAGTGTTGTACGGTAACAAACATGGCAAACTACAATTAGCATCAAGAGGCTTGCAAGAGGATGGTTGAGGTGGTGTATCAGAAACTCCATCACCACAATAATTACTACAAATACCATCATCAATACCATTAATTTCTTCAAATGTATGATACAAACCCAATACATGTCCCATTTCATGTGCTAGAATCTCTGAATTAAACTTTTCTTGTTTAATGAACAGAGAATGAGACAAAATCCCTTGAGCCATTCCCTCTGGAGTCGAATATGAAGGATTTAACTGTCCACTATTAATTTTGTTTGACTCTTTTTCTTCATCTGCGTCAATAATGTAAATATTTAACGCATCTGATTGTACATTTTGATTAAACAGCTCGTCAATCAAGGGTTCTATATCACTGTTGTTAACCACTTTCCATTTACGCAAGTAATTGCTTTCAATTACATCATAACCCGAATAAACAAAACAAATGTTACTCGAAAGATATCGTGCACTAAGTAAATTGTGAGCGGTTAGAATCGCAGTCAATGAACTAGTAGGATTGTTTCCATTATTCTTTGCCAATATATGATAGTAAACTCTAATGGTATGACTTGTAAAACTTTTCTCATCTTGAAAGTTTTCTTTTGAAACACTACTAGGTGTTCCACAAACCCTTTGTCCGTAGTTACTAAAACAAATAAAAATTGTTAATAATATAAATGTATTTTTCATGATGAATATATTTTAAAATAATGATGATTATGTATCTAAAATTTAACACCCAGTGTTAAACCTAAACCACCGATTCTTTTTACTTTTTTAGATTGACTAACTGGGAAAAAACTATGGTTGACTTGAAAATATTCTGGAGCGATACTTCTAATATTCTCCATTAAGTTAATCCCTAATTCAAAGTGACGAAATATTGGAATTCGATATTCAATTGCTAAACGCATGTTCCACTTTGTGTTAAACGCAAAATAATCAGGATCTTTGAAATAGTTGTAATTATGAACTACTGATGGGTTTTCTAGTTGTGTAACAAATTGCGAATTTCCGGCAATAAGAAATTGTGAGATTACACCAACATAAAGCTTTCCATATTTCAAGTTAAAACAAGAACCTATTTCATAATAAATCGGGATGTCTAAATAGAGTAGACTAATATTTGATTTACTAATCCATTCATCGGTTGGAGCAAATACTGGCGATAATTTTTCTTTATTTAAATTTCCAAAAGAATTTATGCCAATTCCGAATTCAATTTTTTTTATGCATCTAGAAATATTCAAATAAGTTGTTCTACCATCGAAATAAAAATTTGGCAATGCAAATACAATATTTCGATACTGTAATCTGAATTTATGTGAATCCATGCCATTGTTTATTGTGCCATTTTCGATAAAAGAAGTGTGTTTCAATGTTCTATTAATTGCACTCTTCTCATTTAATGAAAATGATACTTGGGCCAATATGGCTAAGTTAAAAATGCTAAAAATTAAAAACAAAAAAATTCTCATAACTTACTAAATTGTGAAATAATTACTTATGAAGTTTTTCTAATTCTAATTTCATTTCATCCAACATTTTTTGTTGCTGGATCATATACAATGTTAATTCCTCAACTTTTTCCAAAAGAACACGATTTGATTCTCCTAAATCAAGACCCGTTTTTTGTATTTCAGACTCAGAAGGAACATTTGGCAAATGCCCATTTTGATTTATAAATGATTCCAACTCAAGTGGTGTCATCAACTTATAATTCTTTTTAAACACATAATCCGGCCAAGCATTATCTAAGTTTACACGGATTTGTCTGGCATACACATGACCATTGTTATTCAATTGAAACAATTTATTAACCTGATTTTCTATCAAAAAAACAGGAGTAGTATTTGTATTTGGTAAATTAGTTTTTATATGAAAAACTCCAATTTGCGATGCACCACTAGGATCAACATTAATTCCAATCTGACTTGTTTGAACAAATTTTGTATTAACTAAACCCGAAGAATTTAAAGTGAATAGGTTGTTTACCCCAGATGTAATCGCCATTAGTGGGTATGCTGTTGCAGGTGATGAATTAATTTTTAAACTGAAATACTCTATCATCGCCAATGGGTCTGCATTACCTAACGCTAGCCTATTAGAATAAGTAGTGCCTCTATTATCTAATGATACCCTTGGTAAATCAGTTTCAATACCTACTTTAGAATTTGAACAAAACCCAGTATATAATGACGCCGTTGCTACATTACTAATCCAAAATGGCACATTTGCAAAAGAACCATCAGGCAATGTAAGACAAGGAATTGCCGCATTTTGAGTTGCTAATATAGGACCCTTATAAACTGCACCATCCGCGCTCTTAAACAATGGCTCTAAAACTCCTGTTGCTGTTTCATAAGAAGGTAAATTTGTTAAGTATAGATTTCCCTCTACTTTAAGGTCTTGTCCCAGTTTAGTGTTTCCTGTTACACTTAAGGAATCAGATACTTTTAATGTCGAATCTATGTGAACCGTTCCCATCACTTCAAGTTTTGAGATCGGAGTCGTAGTTCCAATTCCCACGTTTCCAATCGTCGGGAGCACATTTGGGTCAGTTTGCGCACTTACACTCACGCAACTTGAAACCAACCAGATAGTTATAGATAATAGTAGTAATTTTTTCATAGCATTTAATAGATTTAGTTTTCTAAATATACAAAAGTTTTCTAAATTACTAACCCAATCTCCTTTTTTATGTAATTACTTTAAATGATAAGTTTAACTTTGCATTATGGAACAGAAACGCCCCGATCAAAAAAACACAGAACAAAAAGAAGATAAATTATCAAAAGTAATATCACATGCCAAAGAATATGGATTCGTTTTCCCTTCTTCGGATATTTATGATGGCTTATCCGCAACCTATGATTATGGTCAACTTGGGGTTGAACTAAAAAACAACTTAAAAGCATATTGGTGGAAGGCCATGGTGCAAATGAATGAAAATATTGTTGGATTAGACTCTGCGATTTTCATGCATCCAACGATTTGGAAAGCTTCCGGACACGTTGATGCGTTCAATGATCCACTTATTGACAATAAAGATTCGAAAAAACGATACCGCGCAGATGTTCTGTTAGAAGAACACATGGAGAAAATGCGTGTAAAAATTGAAAAGGAAGTTGAAAAAGGTAAATCCAAATTTGGAGATACTTTTGATGAAGCTCAGTTTCGTTTAACCAATCCTAATGTATTGCGAAATGCAGAAAAAATTCAAGGGATTGAAGATAGAATGAGATCTGCTTTGGAAGCGAATGATTTAGAAGCGGTGCAACAACTGATCTTAGATTGTGAAATTGTTTGCCCTGTTTCTGGTTCTAAAAACTGGACAGAGGTACGCCAATTTAATTTAATGTTTTCTACTGAACTAGGCTCTGTTGCAGGTGATGCCTCGACTATTTACCTACGTCCTGAGACTGCACAAGGAATTTTTGTAAATTTCTTAAATGTTCAGAAATCGGGTAGAATGAAGATTCCTTTTGGAATTGCGCAAATCGGTAAAGCATTTAGAAATGAAATCGTTGCAAGACAATTCATTTTCCGTATGCGTGAATTCGAACAAATGGAAATGCAATATTTTGTGAGACCAGGCGAAGAAATGGCTTATTACCACCAGTGGAAAGAAGCGCGCATCAATTGGCATATGAAATTAGGGCTTGGCGATAAAAACTATAGATTTCACGATCATATCAAATTAGCACATTATGCAAATGCAGCAAGCGATATTGAATTTGATTTTCCTATGGGATTCAAAGAATTAGAGGGTATTCATTCGCGTACGGATTTCGATTTGAAGCAACACGAACAATTTTCGGGTAAAAAATTGCAATACTTCGATCCAGAAATTAATGAAAACTATGTACCCTATGTTATTGAAACTTCGGTTGGTGTGGATAGATTATTTCTAGCCGTATTAAGTGCAAGTTTAAAAAATGAAGTATTAGCGGATGGATCTGAACGCGTTGTATTAAATATTCCACCTGCATTGGCTCCTTACAAAGTTGCCGTTTTACCGTTGATGAAAAAAGATGGTTTACCCGAAAAAGCAAGAGAAATAATTACACGTTTGAAATTCGACTTCATGTGTCAGTATGATGAGAAAGATGCTATTGGAAAACGTTATAGACGCCAAGATGCTATTGGAACTCCATTTGCGATCACCGTTGATCATCAAACCTTAGAAGACAATACGGTAACGATTCGTGACCGCGACACCATGTTGCAAGAACGTGTTGCTATTGCAGATTTACATACGATTATCGATCAAAAGGTATCTTGGAAAACGCTTTTGAATTAAGCAATTGTAACTTTGAAATAGGGTTAACGAAATTTAGATAGACCGTTACAAAAATCTCTACTCTTCGTTATTTCAAAAATTTAATTCGTTCATTAACAAGGGTTAACTCACTTATCAAATTTTCAAAATGCCTCAACTAAGCGAAGCGACCTCACCAAAGGTAATTTGAGGCTTTTGTAACGGTCTTGTAGTGTTAATTGATTTGACACCTAAACGTACAATTTTGACAAAACAAAGGCTTTCGAAATCGAAAGCCTTTTTAATTTATTCAGTACGTTATTATTTTCTAACTATAATTCGTCTTGTTTCTATAAATCCTTCATTATTCGTAATTGAAACCATGAACACACCCGTTGCACAATGTTCTAAGTCAATTTTCTTTGATCCAGAAAAACGATCTGCAAATACTTCTTTCCCTAACACGTCTGTAATGCTAACGCTCATTTCTCCCGTTGCTGTTGAAGCAACAGTTAAGTATTCACTTACTGGGTTAGGATAAACCGAAAGCGTAACTGATTCGTTTTCTTTAATACCAGCTGTTGAAGTTAGTTTCACATCAACTGAGTCAACTGGAACTCCAGCTGCTGTTGTAATATAATAGCGGTAATGACAATAGCCTGATGTTCCGGCTGGATTGATGTGCATAGTACCTGTGCCATAAACAGTTGAAGTTAAATCGATCGCATCTGGCAAAGGAGAAGTCCAAGGATCACTTAACTGAACGTTTGGATAACATCCACCGCCTATTCCAGCAGAAGGGCCCCAACAGATATATTCTTCCCAAGCAGATGTTCCAATTGATACCAGCTTAACTCTTTTCAACAAATAACTACCATTTCCCGTTGCAAGTGCACGAATATCCGTAATAATTTCATCGCCAGTATTCACACGGATCAACGTATCACCAGAAACAATTCCGACAACATCACCGGCTGAATGATTTTCAATAGAAATTTGAGCTTTTGATCCAGCGATCAATCCAACAAATCCAAAGCAAAGTATAATTTTTTTCATGTTCATTAATTTATATTCAGTTAAATTAAAAAGGCTTTCGAAATCGAAAGCCTTTTTAATTTATTCAGTACGTTATTATTTTCTAACTACAACTCGTCGTGTCTGCACATAACCTTCGTCGTTCGTAATTGAAACAATGAAAACACCATTTTTAAAATTATCTAAATCAATTTTCTTTGATCCAGAGAAACGGTCTTCGAATACTTCCTTCCCTAACACGTCTGTAATTCTAACATTCATTTCTCCTGTTGCTGTTGAGGCAACAGTTAAGTATTCACTTGCTGGGTTAGGATAAACCGAAAGCGTAACTGATTTGTTTTCTTTAATACCCGCTGTTGAAGTCAATTTCACATCAACTGAATCTACTGGAACTCCCGCCACAGTGGTAATGTAATAACGGTAATGACAGTTTCCAGATGTTCCATTTGGATTGATGTGCATTACTCCCGCCCCATAAACAACGGCAGTTAAATTTACAGCATCTCCCGTAGGGGAAGTCCATGTTTGGCCAGAAGCATTGTAGCATCCCCCACCTACTCCCGTAGAAGGACCCCAACAAATATACTCTGTCCATGCAGCGGTCCCTACAGAAACTAGTTTCTCTCGTCGCAGCAAATAACTTCCGTTACCCGTTGCAAGTGCACGAATATCAGTGATAATCTCATCACCAGTATTTAAACGAACCAACGTATCACCAGAAACAATTCCAATAATATCACCAGCTGAGTGGTTTTCAATAGAAATTTGTGCCTTTGATCCAGCGATCAATCCAACAAATCCAAGACAAAGTATAATTTTTTTCATAATAACAAGTATTGTAATAATGTATGCGTATATCTCTAAGACGTACTTAACGATCAAATGTAACAAAATAAATGTGTCAAAATTCATTTTTAGCAAAAACTTCACAAATCAAGAAAAATAGGAATCCAAGAATAT
>JAYSRU010000061.1:0-46635 GCA_043720875.1 Crocinitomicaceae bacterium | reverse complement strand
TTTTATTGGATAATAAAAGTCCCCAACACATACGAAGAGTTACAAAACCGGCCATAATCCATATTCCAGGAACTGCCCACACTTCAAATAGGAACAGTGCAATTCCCATACTTGCGAGTAAAAGTAAAAGACTATTTCTACATGCGTGCTTTAAAGAAGAAATAGCAACAGAAGTGAAAATTCCTTGCTTTACAAATACGAGTTTATACTGTTGAAATCCTGCTAAAAATAGAAGTGGAACTAATAAAAACCCTTGTGGAATACCCATTTCTTTTTGCATGAAAAACGCGGTAAAACTTGCTGTAATTGTGCTAGTTTCAATGTTTTCACGCACAATAAAAACCATAGCAATTGTAACAAGAGACAAGATTATCAAGGGTGAAAATTCAACAATATTGAAGGCTTTAATCGCTTGGTATTTCGATGCTTTTTGAATTTTTATGCATTCCAAAATGGAATAAAAGATAAGGTCAAACAAAAAGAAATAGATCAAAAATGAAAAACTCCAATCTGCGATAAAAATTCCATATAACGGAATAGTTGCTTCGGTAATTAATTGAAATACACGTAGTTTAACAGGTGACACTTATTTTCGGAATTTTTCAATTTCAATACGCGACAACTCATATTCAGGATTGTATTTTAAAGCCATGTTAAAAGCTTTTCTGGCATCTTCAGTACGTTTTTGCTCAAGAAACACCAAGCCAAGGTTGTGCCAAGTTTTTACAGATTGAGGCTCAACATCTAAGCATTTTCGGTAATAATAGTTTGCGCTATCTATTTCTAGTTGGTAGAATTGCTTAATATATCCTTGATTGAAATAGGCAAAATAATAACTAGAATCTACTACAAGGATTTCTCTATAGGCATTCAAGGCATCGTTATATTTTCCAGATTCTTGCAAGGTCATAGCTATTCCATACTTGGGCTCAACTGCTTTTGGTTTCAGTGTTGCTGCGTTTTTGTAATATTCTATTGCAATTGGGTTTTGATCTTCGGTATACAAATAAGCAAGGGCCAAGTAACCTTCATAGAATTTATTGTCTTGTTGAACCGCAGTTTCGTAGGATGAGTAGGCAAGTTTACGATTGCCTAAGGCTAAAAAGTTGGTTCCTTTAAGCACGTATGCATCGCGGTATTTACGGTCAATTTTTAAGGCGGTGTTGATGTAGAAAAAAGATCTTTCATAATCTCCTTGCGCTGCGTGAGTAGCTGCCAATCCAATTAAGGCACGTAAATTTTTCGGTTCCTTTTTTACGATTGTTGTAAACAAACGCATCGCACTTGCAATATCTGCCTGACTTCGTTCGGCATAATTACTTAAGGCTTGAGCGTATACCATCATCGCAGCGGTATTTTTGCTTTTGCTTAATTTTGTGGCTTTTGCCCCGTCAGAAAGTGCTGCTTTGAAATCGTAGACTTTGAGTAATTTTTCGCCATGAAAAATCAAATATTCAACGTTTTCAGGTTGTGCAGTGAGTAAGCTATCTATGTTGAAATCCGTTACTTTTACTACTTTTTCTGAAGTACAAGAAGTGGATAAAATAAAGAGAACAAGGAAACTACTTAAGATTTTGAACGGTGTCATGAAATGATTTTTATGCAAATATAACGATCAAATCTTCCCATTGGTTGAAAGCAATTCAGAACTGTGTTATTATTTTTAATAATACCTACATTTACAGAAATTAATATTGAATGAAACTATCAATTGTACACGTAACGGTTATACTTTTAATTGTATTTATCATAAGCAACAATTTGATCTTTTTCCCTACGAATATTTTATCCTGGGACATTTTTGGATATTATTTATACCTGCCTTGTACATTTATTTATAATGATATTGGAATTATTGATGACACCGTGATTTTAAATGCAATCGAAAAATATAATTCTAGCTCTACATTTTATCAAGCATTACAATTACCTGAAGGGCAGTATGTAATGAAATATTCAATGGGGATGTCAGTTTTTTATGCCCCATTTTTTTTTATTGGACACGTATTTGCCAAATTATTCAATTATCCGCAAGATGGATTTTCAACTCCCTATCAATATTCAATATTTTTTGGAAGCATGGCTTACTCAGCATTGGGAATTATTTTTCTTTCGAGAATAGTAAGCCATTTCTTTACTAAATACATAGCTAGCATAGTTTTAATCTGTATCGTTTTTGGTACTAATTATATCATACATGTTACAATGTATGGTCAAAATGCGATGTCTCACAGTATACTTTTTGCGATGTACGCCCTAATTACTTGGTTTACAATTCGTTGGCACGAAACCCATTCGTTTAGAATTATGATACTTTTAGGTTTCATTTGTGGTGTCACAATTTTGAGTAGACCGACAGAAATAGTTTGTTTGATTATTCCTGCCTTATGGGGCGTAAAGAGTTGGAATGATATACGAGAAAAAATTACCTTGTTTTGGCGACTAAAAAAGCAAATCATCGTTTTCGGAACAATACTTTTTCTTTTTGGCATTTTGCAGTTTGCTTATTGGAAGTACATAACTGGTCATTGGATTTATTATAGTTATGGCGGAAACGCTGGAGAAGGATTAGATTTCTTTTCTCCACACATTGCTGATGTTTTGATTAGTTTTCGAAAAGGCTGGCTACTTTACACACCAATGATGGGCTTGGCAATTTTCGGATTTATTCAATTATATAAAAAAAATAGAAGTGTTTTTTGGATGTGCATCGTGTTTTTTGTTTGCAATCTCTATTTAGTTTCGAGTTGGTCTTGCTGGTGGTATGCTGAGAGCTTTAGTCAACGGGCATTGATTCAATCCTATCCTCTTATGGCAATTCCATTAGGATATTTTCTAACTTGGGTTGGGGAACATCATCGCATAATGAGAATTTCGTTGTATTCAATTGTGGCAATTATCATCGGTTTGAACATATTTCAAAGTTATCAATTCCATAAAGGAATAATTCATGGCGACCGAATGACAAAAGCTTATTATTTTAGAGTATTTGGAACAGTAAATTTTGATCAAAAAAATGACAACTATTTATTGGTCAATAGATCATTCGTTGGAGTTGAACGATTAGATAATCCTGAAAATTATTATAAAAAACTTAGTAGAATTTTAAAATTTAATAAAAACACTTCTGTTCATACAGGTCTAACTGCACTTCAAATCGACCGATTCCAATTGGATAGTTTGAATATATATTCGCCTGCTTTAGAAATACCTTACAGCAAACTCACTAAAAAAGACCATGCTTGGATTCGGGTTACGGTTGATGTTTATCCTATAAGCGAGGTTGCTACTAACACATTGAGTTTCGTTACGCACTTTTTACACAACACGTTTCCTTATAAATACAGCGCAATGGATGCAACCAAATTCAAAATTCAACCCAATCAATGGAATAAAGTGAGTTATTATTATTTAACACCAGAGGTTAGAAATTCGAGCGATGCACTTAAGGTTTTTGTTTGGAATAGAGGTAAAGGGATAACTTATATCGATAATCTGAAAATTGAAGTTTTCGAAGAAAAATAGTAGACAGATTACTTACTTCTTCACCAATTTTCCTGATCCATTAACATTTCATGAATTTCTCAAACCGGATAAATACGTGCGAGATTTTGAAGCGGTAAGCGGTAAAAGTTGTTGAACTTCACTAAGTGTTTGCTGTGTGAATTCACTCTTAAAATTATTCTAACTAAATTTGGAGCTTAAACCAGTTGTTTGAATGAATCCATATCGCGTTTGTCTTTTCTTTGTTTTGGTTTTTGCCCCGTTGGCATTGCTTTCTTGGATCAGCGAAGACGGGTATATCACAGTAGGAAACAATACCATCAGTTTCTTAGACAATGAGCGTTTGTTTTACCCTAAGTTACCGAAGAAAAAAAGCATTGAAAAGTTTGTTGCCAAAGTTGACACTACAGATCTTATTGATCCGATTGAAATAGATTCTACTTTATTGAAGGGTGGTGGCGAGATGGGAGCACCATCTAATGTTGTTGGAAAAGTAAGTACGACCGATTTTCCTATCTATGGTGATGCAAGGGGTTTTGGATACTTGAACCAGTTTTTCGAACAGATGGAAAATGCTTCTTCTGAGAATACTAAAGTGCGCATTATGCATTACGGCGATTCTCAATTGGAAGGAGATCGTATGACCGCCTTTTTTAGAAATCGAATACAATCTCGTTTTGGAGGTAGCGGACCAGGAACCATTCCTGCGGTTAACGTCTACGAAACCAACTCTTTTGTGCAACGCTGTTCGGATAATTTTGTGCGCTATACCAGTTTCGGTGGTGCAAAATTAAAAGGCGATCGCTACGGTCAAATGGCAACTGTTGGTCGTTTTTCGAAAGAGGTAAACGATTCGGCGATTTTGGAAAATACGACTACAATTCAAACGGGTTGGATAGAAGTAGCGTCAAATTCGCGCGCAATGGGCAGAGCAAAAGATTTTAATCAAGTGTATCTCCATTATGGAAATGTAAAGAAACATTGTTCAGTTAAGGTATATGAAGGCGAAAATCTAATTTTAGAGGATAGTTTAATTGAAGACTCAAAATACCATTCGCTAGAAATGAAGTTTGCAGGAACTCCAGGAAAATTGAAACTGGTTTTTGCTTCAGCAGTGTCGCCAGATTTTTATGGCATTTCATTAGAAGGAAGCTTGGGTGTTTTGGTAGATAACGTTGCAATGCGTGGAAGCAGTGGCGATTGGGTGGGTAAAAACAACTACACGCTACTTCAAAAAATATATGAGCAACAAAATGTAGGCTTGATAATTATGCAATATGGCGGAAACCAAGTGCCATTTTTTACAGATTCGATGTCTGTGGTGCGTTATGGAAGAATCTTCAAATCACAGCTCAACAAGCTTAGAAAAATTAGACCCAATGTTGCGATATTGGTGTTGGGTCCGAGTGACATGTCTCGCTTTAACCAAGGCGCTTATGAAACGTATCCAAAACTAGAACAATGTGTACGCGAAATGAAAAAAGTAGCCTTAGAAACAGGTTGCGTTTATTGGGACTTATACGCTGCGATGGGTGGAGAAAATTCAATGCCCGAATGGGTGAATCAAGGCTTGGCCGGAAAGGATTACATTCATTTTAGTACGAGAGGTTCCTCAATTGCGGCACAATTATTTACGGATGCGTTTTTCACCGCTTTTCAAAATTGGAAACAAACGAAATGAAAGCGCTAAAAATACATCAAAGAAATGCCACGAGTGTTTTCTCTTTTCCAGAGATCGCACTTTCTCGTTGCTTAAAACTTAAATATATGATTCGATTTAGTATGCTTGCCATTGGGCTGGCATTAACGTTTGCTTGCAAATCACAAGAAGAACCAATAGACACTGTTGCAACGCCAATGAATAAATTGGTGTATCCCAACTTTTTTGGAATCTTAGATTCGGCTGATTTAACAACCAAATATCCTTTCATTCAATTTCAGCATAATAACTACAATTTTCAAACAGAAACTGCTCCAAATTTCGAAAAATTATATCAGGATTTGAAGAAAATGACAACGCAGAAAGACCGTAAGATTAATTTTTATCATATCGGTGGCTCGCACATTCAAGCAGATATTTATTCACACCAAATGCGCACGATGTTGCAACAATATTGGACAGATTTACCGGGAGAAAGAGGGATGGTTTTCCCATATGATTTGCTGAAAACAAACACACCAGGAGATTTCTTATTCCGTTCTAAAAATAGTTGGGTTGGGCATAAAAGTACCGTGGATACGATCACCGAATATGGTTTGTTAGGGATGGTTGCTGAAACAAAAGATTCAGTCATCGATTTGCATTTTGAATACGAACGAACGAAAGTAAAACCAGGATTTGATAAAGTTAGAGTCTACCATCAAAAAGGTCAATTTCTTTACAAAGTTACATTTGGCGCGGATAGTTCTTGGGTGGTGAACCAACATTTAGATACAATTTTAGGCTATACAGAAACTTTTTTTTCGAAAGAACTGGAATCGTTTGACATGCGGGTCGTCAGAAACACTGGAGCAGATACTGCGAAGTTTAAAACGTATGGTTTTCTTTTGTCGAATAAAAAGCCAGGGATCACCTATAACTCAATTGGCGTAAACGGTGCGTCACTTCCTACCTATATCAGAAATGCTTGGTTTGAAGAACAATTGCGTGAATTTCCACCCGATTTCTTTGCTTTTTCGATCGGAACGAATGATGCAAATGTGCCCATTGGAACCTTCAATGGGAAACGATATTATAGAAATTTAGACAGTTTAGTGCAACGTGTTTTAACCGTTAATCCGAATTGCGCCTTACTCTTCACGATGCCAAATGATGCCTATTATCAGAAAACTAGGCTGAACAGAAACTTGCCCTTCATGCGGGATGAGATCTTTAAGCTTGCAAAAAAATACAACGCACCCGTTTGGGATTTTTATGGAATAATGGGCGAATTGGGTTCGTCGAAAGTTTGGGCCAGAAATAAATTAATGCGTAACGATTTAATTCACTTTACGATGGCAGGTTACACCATGAAAGGTGAAATGTTTTTTGAAGCGTTCATGAAATGGTACCAACAAATGCAACTGCGTGAAGAAAAATTGAAACAAGCATTAAACAAATAAGTCAAGGATTCAATGAATAGAATAGAACAACTTTTTTTAATTCCCGAAAAGCCCTTATTGTTTACGCAACTTAATTTTTGGTTGTTTTTTATGCTCGTTTTTATCGTTTTTGCTGGCTTGGCAAAACTTCAAAAAAAAACCTATTTGAAATCAATTTTTCTCACGGTTGTAAGTTTATTTTTCTATTTCAAAACTTCTGGAGTCTTCACTTTATTACTGATAACCTCCATTATCCTCAATCATTTTTTTGGAAAACGAATAGCCGCTTCGGAAAACGTTAAGGCTAAGAAATCGTGGTTGATTCTGGCGTGTACCATTAACATTGCTGTGCTAGCGTATTTCAAATACGGATATTTCTTTACCGAATCATTCAACCATTTGTTCCAAACGCAATATCACTTTGTAAACTATTTCTTACAATGGAGCAATTACAGTTTTGGCTCAACCTATATCAGCGTAGATAAAATGATTTTACCCATCGGTATTTCATTTTTCACGTTTCAAAGTATAGCTTACCTGATTGATATTTACCGTAAAACGTGTCCGCGGATAACGAGCTTTTTCGATTATGCATTTTTCATTACGTTTTTCCCAAAATTATTGATGGGTCCGTTGGTGAAAGCGAATGAATTTGTGAGTCAAATGTATGCGCCCTATTCGTTAGAAAAGAATGACTTTGGCCAAGCATTAGTATTAATAGCAAAAGGATTGATTAAAAAAATAGTATTTGCAGATTTTATTGGGGCACAATTTATTGAAAAAATCGTGGCAGATCCCGAGGCGTTTCCTGGGTTCTTAAGTGTTGTGGTAATGTGGGCTTATTCGCTTCAAATTTATGCGGATTTTTCTGGGTACACAGACATTGCAACAGGAATTGCCCGTTTGTTTGGCTTTCAATTTCCGAGCAATTTCAACTCGCCTTACAAAGCAACAAGTGTGGCCGATTTTTGGAGAAGATGGCACCGAACCTTAGGTGCTTGGTGGCGTGAATACCTTTATATTCCTTTAGGAGGAAACAAGGGCGGTTCTGCTGGTACGTATATTTGTTTGTGCGTCATTGCTGTTTTTCTATTCTTCATCACGGGTTGGGTCGACCTCTTGTATATTTATTCTGCTATTGCTTTTGTTTATGTATTGTTGTACCAATATGTTCCAGCATTTCAAAAAGTTGCCTTTAGAGATATGAACTTACTCATCGTAATGATATTTGGCGGAATTTGGCATGGGGCAAGCTTAAACTTTGTGATTTGGGGAACTATGAACGGTTTAGCCTTAGTGCTCTTCAATTATTGGAAAACCATTTCACCTTACGAAAACAGCATGGCAAATGGAACGCGTGTGTTCAAAATTCTACTCACGTTTAACTTTATTTCGTTTACGCGAATTTGGTTTATCATGCAAGAAAATGAGCAGCCTTACGTGTTTCTCAACAACATTAAAAATCATTTTGATTTAACGCTAGAATACCTCGGTACAACACTAACCACATTTTGGGTTCCCTTAAGCGTTGTGGGTTTAGGACTTTTAATTCATTGGTTATCTGGCAATTTCAAAGACAAAATCTATGAGAAGTTTATAAAAATTCCGTTCGTCGGTCAAGCCTTGAGCTTTTCAGTACTTATCGTATTGTTGTACCAAATTGCAGCTAAAGGTGCAGGTGGTTTTGCCTATTTTAAGTTTTAGTACTAAGGTTCTTTGACTATCTCTCTTCCGGAAACAACGTTAACATGCCTGCTTCACTTGCAGCACAAATTCCTCTTTCGGTGATTAAACCCGTTACTAAGCGTGATGGCGTAACATCGAAGCCATAATTGCTGGCAGTGGTAGTTTCAGGGCAAATTAAGACAGATTCTATCGTTCCGTTTTTTGTTTTTCCAGTCATGTAGCGCACTTCATCTTGGTTTCTTTCTTCAATCGGAATTTCAGTTAAACCGTTTTTAATCGTCCAATCGATGGTGGTAGAAGGCAAGGCAACATAAAATGGAATGTTATTGTCCTTGGCAGCTAATGCCTTTAAGTATGTTCCAATTTTATTTGCAACATCTCCATCGCGTGTGGTGCGATCCGTACCAACAATAACCATATCCACCATGCCGTGTTGCATTAAATGTCCACCAGTATTGTCAACAATTAAACTATGCGCAACTTGGTGCTGCGTCAATTCGTAGCAGGTAAGGTTAGACCCTTGGTTTCGAGGGCGAGTTTCATCTACCCAAACGTGCACTTTAATGCCTTTTTGCACTGCTTGATAAATGGGTGACGTGATAGTTCCCCAGGCAATGCAGCCCAACATTCCGGCATTACAATGTGTCAAGATATTTACAGCCTCCCCGTTTTTCTTCTGCGAAATTGCTTCAATAATTGGCAAACCATGCACACCAATCATGCGACACGTTTCAATATCATCTTCCACTATTTTTTGTGCAGCGTTCCAACTATCTTCTACGAAATTATCAGAATTATCGAGTGTTTCTTGCATGCGATCGAGTGCCCAAAAAAGATTGACTGCAGTTGGTCGTGAGGTACGCAATGCAGCAAATGCTTCGTCTAGAAATGATCCATCCAATTGTTTTTCGAGCATTTCTCGCACCGCAAGGTAGATTCCATAACCAGCTGTTGCACCAATTAGTGGAGCTCCACGTACAATCATTTCTTTAATTACATGCTCAGCTTCTTTGTAGCTTGTAAGTTTCACAACAACGCGTTCATGTGGGAGCTTAGTTTGATCTAAAACTTCAACATAACGGTCGGCTGTTGGCCAAATAGTGATTAATTTTTCCATGTTATAATGAGTCGTTTGTGTGAATATAAAATGAATTATTCGGGGAGAATGATCTCTCCAAAATTGGAAGCCGTCCTATTCCAGTTAGCAATTGTGCCAGGACGAATAAGTTGTAGTGTTTCCAAACCAGCCTCAGATGCGGCTTCAAGTTCTTCCACAATATCTGAAAGAAACAAGATTTCTTCTGGTTTTAGTGCAAGCATTGCTGCGATCTTTGTGTACGTAGTTGTTTCTTTTTTTCCGCCAGTAGTTGTATCAAAATTGTGCGAAAAATACGGGTTTAAGTCTCCAAAGTCAGAATACCCGAATAGAAGGCGTTGGGCAGCGATAGAACCAGAACTAAAAATGGCTAAATCTATCCCGAGGGATTTCCAATGCGTTAATGCAGGAACAACGTCTGCATAAATATGACCTGTTATTGCACCACTTTCATAGGCAGTTTTCCATAAAATTCCTTGTAAATTTTTAAGAGGTGTCACTTTTCGATCTTCCAACGCCCATTCTTCCAATTGAGAAATAATAGTGTCACTGTCGTGTAAAATTATTCCTTCTTGTGCTGCAATTACTTTCGTTTGTTCGAATGCATTCTGCACCTCAGGGTTACTCAAATGATTGCTGAGTAAGTTGATATTGTTTAAAAAATAAGGAAACAACACATCGTGCACAAAGGCAATGGAAGTGGTTGTTCCTTCAATATCTGTAAGAATTAATTTTATTTTTGACATACGGAAACAAAGGTAGCCAACAATTTTATTTTTTAAGTGAGCTGACTTAAATTATAGCAAGGTAGGATTATTATTTTTCTTCATCATCTCTTGTAGTCTCAGCGTCTCCTGTACACGTATCTTTATAAATATCTAAATACTCATACAATCCTTGGGTTAGGGTTTCAGGTTTCATGTCGCGGGTAATCCCATCCAATGTTCTTATGGCTTCTAAACGTTGGTATATTTCACACCATCTTTCTTGGTCGTCTAACAGATTTTGCATTACACAAAGGTTCAACACCCAAATGGCGCTTTCTCTTTTTTCATCTTCAAAATTAATCGCATCAAAATAGGGCTTTGTTTTCGACATGTCGAAATAATCACCAAGTGCTTGAGCATACGCCATTACCAAGTTGTCATCTACTGTAAACTTCGCTTGACTTTTTCTTGCTTTAATTAGTTTCGCAAGAATTTGGTCACAGTTTCCTTGTGCATGTTCCCCCCAACCTAATGCGGAAACGATAGCAAGTTTTTCGTTAATGGATCCTTTTCCTGTTAAAAAAGAGAATTGTTTTTTACTAATTTTTTTAGTTGTTAGTGCACTTTTTACCAAAGGATTACTTTCAAAACCAACACAGAGTGAGGTAGAGGTTAAGGGAGAATCTGCCAAAGTCGTTAGGCTAAAACAAACCGCAAATATTAAAAATAGAATACTTTTCATGGGGGATGGAATTAAATGTTGAAACACAAAACTAATTAAATTTACGTAGCTTATCTTGGAAATTTGAAATCGCTATATTTTTTTTCAATGTTGGAATCGGTATAATGAGGAACCCATCCGCTGAAGTCTATAAAAATACGAATTGCCTTTACAAAAGGATTAGTTTCACCGGCGTCAAACCAGTGTTTTGTTCCGGCAGGAACCGAAATTAAATCACCGCGTTCGCACAATAGATTAAAGATTTCCCCAGTCTCTAAATGAAACCAAAAAATTCCTTTCCCATCAACAAAGAATCGGATTTCATCTTCGCTGTGTTGGTGCTCTGCTAAAAACTTGGCACGAATGGCGTCATAATTTTCAGTCAAATGGTTGATGGTAATCACATCGGCAGTTTGGTAACCACCATTTTGCATGAACGGAGTTAATTCTTTTTCGTAAGCTGCAAGAATTTCTTCGCCTGTTGCAGTTTCAGAAAAAACAACATCGCACGACCATTGGTCAAAGAAGATTCCATGCGCATTCAGAAATTGCTTAATTTCTTTAGGAGAATCAATACTGCTATTTTGGTCTGGAATAGAAAGAAAAGCCATGGAAAAGTAAAATGGTGATTATTTATTGAGTATTAGGAGCTTTAATTCGCTGGAGATAAGGTATTCTAAAGCTTCCAAATAGCGCTTTGCTTCAGCGATCGAACTACCCCAAGTGTATGAACCATGCTTCTTCATGATGAATATTTGCTGCGCTAGGAATGCTGTTTTTTTGGTAAGTAACTGTGAAAATGCAGCTATGTCTTGCGTGTTTTCAAAAACAGGAATTTCTATTTTCGCATCATGCGTCGTTTGTGCTTTCAACGCTTTTTGAATTTCATATCCTTCAACAACAAGTTTATCCTTCAATAGGCTTGATAAAACTACACTGTCCAAAGAATGACTATGCAATACACACGTTGTATCTGGGAAAAGTTGATAAATTGCACAATGAATGAGTGTTTCCGCAGAAGGAACAATACCCTTAAATGCGTTTGTTGGATTGCCGTTAAAGTCAACCTCCATAAAGTCATTCACGGTGAAATGAGCCTTATCCAAGCCAGATTTAGAGACCCAAAATGTTTGAGATACAAGCGTTTCACGCAATGAATAGTTGGTGCTTGTTGCTGGACTCCAACCTCTCGCATTAAAGGCGCAAATCAGTTGGTTTAACACTTCCTTGTTTTTTTTCAATTCACTCATAACAAAGTGTTTAAGTCTATATGAAATTCTTTTTAATCAATTCTGTTTCCATCTCTCGCTGTAAACGTTGGGCTTCTTCTTTCGCTTTTTCTTGAAAATCAATTCCGTTTGAAGCATATAAAATTGACCGAGATGCGTTCACTAATAAACCACAATCGTCGTTCCAACCATAATTTACAACATCTGCCAAACTCCCGCCTTGAGCTCCAACTCCAGGAACTAAGAAGAAGTGTTCTGGGGCTAACTTTCTCACTTCCGCAATATCTTCTGCTCTTGTTGCGCCAACCACATACATCATGTTTTCTGGCGTACCCCACTTTTGTGATTTGAGCAATACTTTTTTATACAAAGTTTGACCCTTGGTATCTGTCATGAATTGAAAATCTAAGGCTCCTTTGTTAGACGTTAAGGCTAGCAAAATAGCCCATTTTCCGGGATGATCAATGAACGGAGTCACAGAATCTTCTCCCATATAAGGTGCAACGGTAACTGAGTCAAAGTTGAGCCATTCGAAATAGGTCTTGGCGTAGTAGAGTGATGTATTTCCAATGTCTCCACGTTTAGCATCGGCAATAGTGAAGATTGAAGAAGGAATATAATTCAGCGTTTTTTGCAAAGACTCCCATCCTTTTGGACCATGACATTCGTAAAAGGCAATATTTGGTTTGTAAGCAACGGCGTAGTCTTTTGTTGCATCAATTATTGCTTTATTAAATTCAAAAATTGGATCCTCCATTTTCAAAAAATGAGCAGGAATTTTTTCAAGATCCGTATCCAGTCCAACGCACAAGAAGGAGCGTTTTGCTTTGATTTGTTCAATAAGTTCTAGTCGATTCATTCTGCGGTTTCTCCTTTCATTTTCTCAGCATTTTCAGCCATTTTTAGTGAGTCAACCATATCATTGATTTCACCATTCATGAATGCGTTAAGGTTATAAATTGTTTTGCCAATACGATGATCTGTAATTCTTCCTTGTGGATAGTTATAGGTTCTAATCTTTGCGGATCTGTCACCGGTAGATACTAAAGTTTTACGATGTGCCGAACGAATATCATGCAAACGGTCTAGTTCTGCTTGATACAATCTTGAGCGTAAAACAGAAATAGCCTTTTCTAAATTTTTATGTTGTGATCTACCATCCTGACATTCCACAACCGTATTTGTAGGAAGGTGGGTTAAACGAATAGCAGATTCTGTTTTATTAACGTGTTGTCCACCCGCTCCAGATGCTCTAAACGTATCACGTTTTACATCGGTCATATTCAATTCGAAGTCCACTTCTTCCGCTTCGGGCATAATAGCAACTGTTATTGCAGATGTATGCACTCGTCCTTGCGATTCCGTTTCAGGAACACGTTGCACACGGTGCACACCAGATTCAAATTTCAGCGCACCATAAATACCTTCGCCTTCAACTTCCATCGAAATTTCTTTGTATCCTTTAGTTCCACCTTCGCTTGAATTCAATACTTCATATTTCCATCCCATGATTTTGAAAAACATGGTATACATTCTGAAAATGTCTTCAACGAAAATACAAGCTTCATCTCCACCAGTTCCAGCGCGAAGTTCAACGATTGCATTCTTGTCATCCTCAGGATCTTTAGGAATCAAAAGCACTTTAATTTCTTCCTCTAAAACAGGCCGTCTGGTTTCTAAATCGTCCAATTCCATTTTAGCCATTTCGCGCATTTCACCATCTTTTTCAAGGTCCAAAATTTCACGTACACTTTCCAGATTAGACAAGATGTCTTTATATTCTTTATAGGCCTCATTCACTGGATCAAGGTCTTTGTATTCTTTATTTAATTTAACATAGCGCTCCATGTCAGAAATTATTGAAGGATCAACAATTAAATTTCCAACTTCTAGAAAGCGAAAGTGAATAGATTCTAATTTTTTAAGTAATGCTTGCATTTTGAATGTGTCTTTTAAAATATTTTAAACAATAGGCAATTGAATTGCCACTTAAGAATTTCTATCGATCAGATAGAGGTCGTCCTAAGCTGCGCTAATATTCGAAAATACCGTAAGGGGAAGTGATCGTTAATTTTTTTGTGTCTGATGCTTCAACTCGACCAACGATTTGAGCCTCAATGTTAAACGATTTAGAAATTGCTATGATTTGTGCCGCTTTTTCAGGTGAAACGTAAATTTCCATGCGGTGCCCCATATTAAACACTTTATACATTTCTTTCCATTCCGTTTGCGACTCTTTTTGTATCAAATCGAATAAGGGAGGAATGGGAAACAAGTTATCTTTTATGATGTGTAGCTCTTTGATAAAGTGTAAAACTTTTGTTTGTGCGCCACCCGAACAATGTACCATTCCATGAATATCAGAGCGCATTTCTGCAAGAATTTGCTGAATTACTGGAGCATAAGTACGTGTTGGTGATAGCACTAATTTACCAGCATTTAATGGAGAGTTTGCGACTGAATCGGTCAAATTTTTTGAGCCAGAATACACTAATTCTGAAGGTACCTCAGCATCAAAAGTTTCTGGGTATTTTGTCGCAATCGTTTTGTTAAACACGTCGTGACGTGCAGAGGTTAAACCGTTACTGCCCATACCACCGTTATATTCAGTTTCATAACTTGATTGTCCAAAACTTGCAAGTCCAACAATAACATCACCTGGGGCTATGGTGTGGTTAGATATAACTTCATCACGTCGCATTCTGCATACAACTGTAGAATCCACAATTATGGTGCGTACTAAATCGCCCACATCTGCTGTTTCTCCCCCAGTAGATTGAATGTCAATGTTATGGTTTCTAAGGTCTGTTAATATTTCTTCAGTTCCATTAATTATTGCTGAGATTACTTCACCAGGAATAACATTTTTGTTTCGTCCGATTGTTGAAGATAATAGGATGTTACTTGTTGCGCCAACACACAATAAATCATCAAGATTCATAATTAATGCATCTTGTGCCACACCTTTCCAAACTGAAATATCTCCAGTTTCTTTCCAATAAGCGTAAGCTAAGGAAGACTTTGTACCTGCTCCATCTGCATGCATTACGATACAATGGTCTTTACTTCCGGTTAAATAATCTGGAATAATTTTACAGAAAGCTTGCGGAAACAAACCTTTATCAACTTTTGCAATCGCAGCATGCACATCTTCTTTGCCTGCGGAAACACCACGTAAATTATATCTAGTATCTGACATTATCGAATTTGAAAGGTGCAAAATTACAAAATCAAAGCGAGAAGCTTACTATTTTTATGTAAAGCCTTGGGAAGTAATTTTAAGAGTTAAATAAACTGTGGAAAATGGGGCGCATAAAAACAGTAAAACCGATGCGGAAACATCGGTTTTACATAATAAATTCTTTAGGTTACTTAGTTGCTTTCACTGACTTAAGTGATTTAGCAACGAATTCAGCAATAACTTTTGTATCACCTTCATCTCTACTTTTAAAGAGATAAGTTACCCCATTAACAATATGTTGGGCATACACTAAATATGTTTTGTGCAATACGCCCACTTTATCAGAAGCATTTTTCTTTCCGTCGACTTTTAACGTTTTTTCAAAATAAATAAAATCCTTCTCGTCTACGATATATTTAATATTGAACATCTTGTTTTCAGCAAGTTGTTTTTTAGTAAATCCAACCATGTCTTTCTCATTTCCCCAGTCGTCAATTTCGAAATTAAAGTTTTGACCTGCAGCAATTCTCCACTTGTGGTGATTTGGTTTGTGGTCTACTTCGGGAGCAGTTGCAACACCAATGTTCGCTGTTTCACCTGGCAGCATTATAGTCGCAGGGATGTCGTACTCTTTTAAACTGAAACTTTCGAAGTCATAATAATCATCATCGCTTAATGTTAATGCGCTATCTTCTTTTTCAGATGTACAAGCGCTAAGCAGCAATAAAAATAGAGGTAAAATTAAGATGAATCTTAGGTTTTTCATAGTATTTTAGTTTAGGCGCTTAGTAATAAGATTAATATAAATCGTGGAACAAAGGTAATTTTATTCACTAAAAGTACAAGCAAATCTTGTGAAAACCTATATATTATTTCTTTATTTTTTTTAAATCCAACGACAAATGATCTTTTTTGATCGATAAACTAAATTTAGTCTCGTGTGTTGACTAACTTAAACAAGAACTTTCAACCTTGTTAAAGATTCATAACCTGAGATTATATTTAAAATTTATAAAGAACTTAGTCGAAATTAAACATCAATCGAATGATAATTAGAGCTGGTCGAAGAGAAACATTTAACGCTGCCCATAGATTAAATAATGACGCATTGAGTAAAGAAGATAACGCCTTGCTTTTTGGAAAATGTAATTACCCAAATTATCATGGGCACAATTATGTGCTTGAAACGTGGGTGGAGGGCGAAATCGATCCAGTCTCTGGTTATTTAATTGATTTGAAAATACTACGTGATATTATCACTGAAGAAGTTTCGGATGCGTTTGACCACAAAAACTTGAATTTGGATTGTCCTGAGTTTAAAAATGTGAATCCAACTGCTGAGAATATCGCTTTTGTTATATGGCAAAAGCTGCGAATTAGATTAGATGTTAAATATACGCTTTGGATTAAACTTTGGGAGACGGAAAACAACATAATAGAATATCATGGAAAATAATGTTCCGGAAAATGCGATTTTTTGGCATCGACGTGATTTAAGGATTGAAGACAATGCTGGTCTTTATAAGGCTCTTCGAGAATCCAAACAAGTGCAGCCCGTGTTTATTTTTGATAAGTTGATTTTAGACAAGCTTCCTAAAAACGACAAAAGAGTTCTTTTTATTCACCAAGAACTCACACGATTGCAAGCGGAGTATAACCAATTAGGGGCTGATCTTAAAGTGTTTTACGGAAATCCTATTGAAATTATTCCAAAACTTTGTAAAGACAACTCCGTAAATTCTGTTTTCGTTAATCGCGATTATGAGCCTTATGCGCTAAAACGTGATTCGGAGATGCTTCAAATATTGTTGGATGATGGAGTTGCTTTCTTTGGAAGTAAAGATCATGTTATTTTTGAAAAAAGTGAAATAGTAAAAAATGATGGTAAACCGTACACCATTTTCACGCCATATAAAAACAAATGGAAAGAGAAATTAAGTGAATTTTATTTGAAAGCGTATCCCAACTCAAAGTATATTTCCAAACTTAGGCAAAGAAACAACGTAAGAGTAATTCCAAGTTTAGTAGAAATGGGGTTTCTTGAGGACGATTGTACGACGTTTTCTAGTCGAAAGGTAGAAAATGAGGCTATTCCAGAATACGATATTTACAGGGATATTCCAAGTGTAATTAGTACTTCTAGGCTTGGAATTCATTTGCGGTTTGGAACAATAAGTATTAGGGAATTAGCGCGGCATGCCGCTGCAACAAATGATACGTTTCTAAATGAATTGATTTGGCGAGATTTTTATCAAATGGTTGCATTTCAATTTCCGCATAGTATTTTGAATTCTTTTAAACCAAAGTATGACTTTATTAAATGGAAAAATGACGAAGCACTTTTTGATAAGTGGTGTAAAGGCGAAACAGGTTATCCTATGGTAGATGCAGGAATGAGAGAGCTTAATAGCACGGGTTTTATGCACAACCGAGTTAGAATGGTAGTCGCTAGTTTTTTATGTAAACATTTATTGATTGATTGGCGTTGGGGTGAAGCATATTTTGCTGAAAAATTACTCGATTTTGACTTAGCAAGCAATGTTGGTGGATGGCAGTGGGCTGCTGGTTCAGGCTGTGATGCTGCACCGTATTTTCGAGTTTTTAATCCTACGTTGCAGTTAGAAAAATTTGACAAGAACCTAGTCTATGTAAAAAAGTGGATACCAGAATTTGGAACAGCTAATTATCCTCTACCGATTGTCGAGCATTCTGAGGCGCGAGACCTAGCCATACAAACGTATAAAAAAGCTTTACTATGAATGCATTAAAAATTGGAGATAAATGTCCGCTATTCACCTTAAAAAATCAGGAGAATAAAGAAATAGCAATCGAATCCTTTATTGGAAATAAAAATCTAGTCATCTATTTTTACCCAAAAGATGATACACCAGGTTGCACGAAAGAGGCGTGCAGTTTTAGGGATGCCTATGCAGACTTCCTTGATTTAGGATGCGATGTATTCGGTATTTCAAGTGATGATGAAACGACGCATTTAAAATTTGCTCAAACGCATAAACTACCCTTTGACCTCCTCGCGGATACCAACAAACTGGTGCGTAAACAATTTGGTGTTCCGTCAAATTTATTTGGGTTAATTCCAGGACGTGTAACTTATGTAATCGATAAAACAGGGGTTGTTAGAGGAATTTTTAATTCTCAAACGGATGCTGTGGGTCATATTAGTGCTGCACTAGCCTCGGTGAGAAATCTTTGAGCCTGCAGTACCAGTATTAATTCAGCCGGAATTCATTTGAAAATAGACACCAAGTTGACCTGTTTACTTGAATGCTATGTTGAATATTTGTTTCGCCATACAAGGTCCAAAAATGCTTACTGTTCGAGTTGAACAAATTTAATGCGTTTCAATTTTTTATTGGCGTCTTCGGTCTCTAAGAAATAAACACCGTAAGGGATTGCTGCACTTTTTAGTGTAGTTTTCATGTCAATTGACACATCTGTTGTTTTCCATATTACTTGACCACTCATGTTATAAATTGCTATACCTGTAATCGGTGCATCCGAAAGCATCGCCTCACAACTAGTAACGTTAAATACAGTTTCTTCGCCTGATAAATCAACTTCACTTAACCTGTAGTAATTTGCACCTAATTCTGGAAATGCATCTACGATGAAATAATCAGTAGGTAGAGATGAATTACCTTGTGCTTTTGTTCTTACAAATTCTGTATAGTTCACTCCGTCTGTACTTTTTTCTAATTTGAAATAGTCACTATTTGCCTCTGACGAAGTTGCCCAGTGAATATTGATAAACTGTTCATCTTGTGAGCATTCTAAATCAGTTAACGAAACAGACAAAGGAGTACAGTTTAGAGAGGCTCCACCGGTCAGTGTCCAGTCAAGTAAAAATCCAGAGGCCGTTGGACTCCATTGGTTAACCATTAGCCGGTATATTTCGCCAGCAGTTACATTTAGTGGGCTCGTCCAACCATCACCTGTCACGATTTCTGATGCATCAACTGCTCCATTTCCCATTCCGGTATTTCCCGTATTAGCAGCAAAACTACAACGTACTGGAGCACCCAAAGCACCACAAGAAGTTCCAGGTCCGTATAAAGAATAATCATAATCATCACTGTTCACATTAGGGTTGATCAAAAATCCAAGTGTACCACTTACTGCAACTTGAAAAACATACCAACTTGAGTAAACTTCACCACCTGAACTCGTGCATCCTGAGCAGCCATCTGAAACTAATCCTGGCGCAGTCGCCGCTGATCCAAACGGCGTATCTATACAAACTTGAACAGAACCTGGACAATCGGCATTGGTTCCCGCCGCCGGACCACCTGCACAAGAAACGCAAGACAGTGTTGCAGCCCATCCTGCAAGATTAACGCTGCCATCTGTCGTATGTCTAAATGTTAAACACCCACTTCCAGAGGAAGCAGTTATCGTTCCTGGTGAAGAAGTACAATTGCTGTAGAGTGCTGGAGAATTCTGTGCTGGCCCATTCAGAACTTGTAAGTAGTCACAACAAGAACTTGGACCACCACATAGAAAGTAGGTATCATTCATGCTAAAAGATGTAAAAGTCGCACGAACGCACATCCCAGCAGTGCTTGGACAAAATGTTCTGTAAATGGCATTAATATTTGGGGCATAGTTTCCACCTGCACCTCCATTGTCATAAAATGTTCCAGAACAAGTATTCACCATGCAAGCGCCTGCATATGTACTATTTATTCCTGTTGTAGGTTGTGTATACGTTTGTGCGATAAGGTTTAGCCCTAGGAAGGAACAAAATAATAAAAGTAGTTTCATGAGTTTTATTGTTGTTTGTTAAACAGACACTTTTCTTCAGAAAAAAGAATAATTACATAGTTAGAATTCGTATCCAAAAATTCAAGATCTAGCGTTGAATGACGTTGTCTATTATATACGTCAAAGCGAATATTTCTTATTACTTCTGGATCTGGCGAAGGCATGTCTTTAATAATATAATCTATGCCAAGTCTCAAAAAATAGTCTATGTTCTGACTTTGAATTTCACGCGAAGAAATATCCGGTTGTGCAACAGCAGAAGAATAATTAATTAAGAGTAAAAAAAACAACTTTTTCATAAATCAAATTATTTGAAACATGTAATGAACAATTGAAGTTAGTAATTTTAAAGCATTGCCGAACGCGAAAATTATTTTAGCCAATTCAAATTACTACTATTTTAGTAGAATTTTATCTTTTTATGTTGTAATATTCGGTCAATATATCTATATATTCAATGCGAGCCATAGTTTGTAAAAATTTAACAATATTTTATTAAGTTGTTAATACTTGATTTACAGCAATTTAATAATGGCAAGTTGTTTAATTTCTATTTTCAAACACTGTATGTGAAACTTTTAAGGTTTACCTTTCGTATCTTTGCAAACTTTTGAAAATCAAACAATTAAAATTCAATAAGAAAAATAATGTTACACAACTATTTTTGCATCATTTTACTTTGTATCGGCGGAACAACATTTGGTCAAACCAATGAGATACAAAACCAAGAACAGCGCCCATTTGAATTTTCAGACCTAACCATGGCGAGAATCAAGAAGCACTACACGTCAGAGTCTATTACAGAACTTGCAGCATTCCCTAAAAAATGTGCTTTCTTGCAGTATTATTATTCTGAAAGTTTTGCTGTTGTTTCAGGTCAATCCACAACCGCTGCTCTATTAAAGAATATTGACGCCGCAAATTTGCAAGTCCTACGTAAATTGGATGAACGCACAGTTGTAGTAGACGCCATAACGAATCTTCAAATCGAGCTCCATTCATTAAATGAAATGGACGCAAAAAGAGCACAACTAACAGGAGTTTCGATGCAAATTGTAAACTCTAAACTATAATACTATGAGTAAGAATATTTTATTTTTGACTGTTTTTTTGACGGTAATTATTTCGTTTAATGCTCAATACGTGCATAATTCAACAGGAATGCAAGGAACGATCGTTGGAAATTGTGTTGAAATGACAAGCAGCGGAACGTATACGGATGATGGGGGCGGAGCCAATTACTCCAATAGTATTGCTCAAATTTACCGTACGTTTTGTCCAACAGCTGGAGGACAATGTACGCGGGTGACGTTTAATGCTTTTGACATGGAGAGTGGTTCTGATGCCCTCAACATGAAAAACGGACCTTCAGTTTCAAGTACCTCTTTCAACACCGCTCCGGCTGACGTTAATGGTTGGGTTACTGGAACGCCTGCTACGCCATTTTCCTACACCGCCAGTAATTCTTCAGGTTGCCTTACTTTTGTTTGCTTTACGGACAACTCTATTCGACGACCAGGATGGTCAGCCACCATCTCTCAAGTGCCCTGTGCCATAAACCCAATAAGCGCAGGTAATTCAGATTGTTCTGGCGCTACTGTACTTTGTTCTGGTGCAACGTTAAATGATGTTTCAACCGGACCAGGTAGGGCAAATGATGCTTGTAATGGATGTATGCTTGGAGAAAATTTTTCTAATTGGTACGTTTTAGGAATCACAGCGAGCGGTACGCTTTCAATGTCTGTCGATCCAACTGATCCTGCAGGTGATTATGATTTTGCCATGTATGGACCAACAACTTCTTGTGGTGCACTGGGAGCTCCAGTTAGGTGTAGTTATGCAGCTTATACTTCTGGGTCTAATGCTACTGGTTTGGGTAATGGCGCAGCTGATGTTTCAGAAACTGTAACCGGAGATCAATGGGTTTCACAGATGAATGTTTTGGTTGGCCAAACCTATATTTTGATGGTAAATTCATGGGCTTCAACAACACCAAATTTTGCTTTGGCGTTTGGAGGAACGGCGTCCTTAACGTGTTCACCTTTACCTGTAACGATAGCTTCCTTTAGAGGCTCTGTTCAATACAATCAAAACACTTTAGCATGGATCACAAAATCTGAATCTAATAACAAAGAATTTATTGTAGAACGCTCAATAGACGGGGATCAATGGGAAGCGGTTGGAACTTTAGAAGGTGCTGGAAATAGTTTGTCAGATTTGAACTATCAAATTATTGACAGAAATGTTGTAGCAAACGAAATTAACTATTACAGATTAAAACAATTTGATTTCAACGGTAAATCTGTGATACACGAAGATATTATAGCATTGATGAATGAGGTGAAAAAACCAACTGTTTTCAAAGTATTGAATATGTTAGGTCAAGAAATTTCTGAAGATTCAAAAGAATTAAGATTCATTCAATATACGAATGGAACAATCGAACGAAAAATCGGAGAGTAAAACACTTTCTATAATTACATAAGGAAATCGGTCACTTAGTGATCGATTTTTTTTGTTTCAATAACATGGGACGATTTAATAGTTGAATCGTACTAGTTAACTCATTTATTTAACGAAATTTGCAGATTCATCCAATCTCAAATAAGCATGCAATTAAATAGTGTTGCGATTCAAAATTATATTCTAAACCATACCTCTGAAGCATTGCGCGATCGTGCACGAGATTCTGATATTTTGAGTTTGGATGTTAAAGAAAATGAAATCGTGGCGAAAGTTGTAGGGACCGACATTTACACTATCAAAATTGGCTTAGTAGCGGGAGAAATAAAGAACACTAAATGCTCATGCCCTTTTGATAAAGGCCCAATTTGTAAACATATTGTAAATGTGTTGATCAACGCCCTAGAACTTTCTGATTACGGCAACAATTCTCCATCCGAACAAGGGCATCCTACGGATTACATAATTCCCAATTTTAACACACGGTCCATTACAACGGATTTTTTCCGAAGACACGCAAAGCATTTGCCTACCCAACGAGAAATCAATAGTTGGTATTTTAAAGCCTATGATTTGCGCACAAATTTTGGACACTTTGAAACAGGAATGGGTTATCGATCTCAAATAGTTGAAGCAAGTTTAGAAGAGGATACGTTAACCTTAAAATGTTCCTGTGCGTTAAATAAATCTAAAATGTGCGAGCACCAAGGTATTGCATTGCTAGCGATTGCAGAAAAAGAAGAAATTGAATTATTTTTTAATGAAAGTAGTCGTTACGATTTATTAAAGCAGGAAGCAAAGCGTTATGGTTTGGAGGGGGAAGAAAATCTTGAAAAGTACCTTCAGATAGCCAACATTAAAAATAAAGTAATTGTTGAAAGCAGAATCAAAGGACTTTTTGCTGTGGATGATGCTTCTAGCTCAGTTTTAAAAAACTCGCTTGGAATTAGTGACATTCTAAATTTTGAACTTTTATCAGAGAACACTAAGCAACAAATTATTGTTTTTTCTGAACATCGCTATTACAACGACTCCAAACCAGCATTGTATGAAGCTAAACTAACAAAAGACGGTAAGGTAAAAAATCCAATAAGCGAATGCGATTTTGCCGATTTCAATTACGAAGGAAATGATATTGAAGAATTAAAGTTTTTTACAGCAATTCATAAGCTTTCAGTGCCCAATGACACTACAAACGATGAAAATAAATTAAAATCTTTACGAGAAGTTGTAAGAAATAAATTGAATCTGAAAGTTTATCGCTTGAATACTAAAAAATCGGAAAACGTCACCTCATCTTCTATTGAACCGATAGTAATCGCGAATAAAAAGATCAAAGTTTTACTGCGAGTTTTTGACAAATTTCCATTTTACGAAATTGTACCTCAGCTTTTTATTGAAGAAAGAAAAGTACCGCAAGTTCAAATAAAATTGCATTACGGCTACTTTATTCTCGATCAAGGTGTTTATCACTTAGTGGATAATCCACAAATGATTCGTTTAATTCAGTATTTCAAAAAGGTGGAAGGAAAACTGGTTATTCATGAGTCGAAGTTTGAAAAATTTAGATTGGAAGTTTTAACCGGACTTGAAAATACGCTGAAAATTGAATACACTTATCTGAAATCGGCAACGCCTCAACAAATGCAAGAATCGGGGTTTATTAACGAACCTGAAAAAATAATTTACCTATCCGAGTCTGAGGATTACATTCTCATCACACCTTCTTTCCGCTATAACAAAGCGGAAGTGCCAGTACTTTCTCAACGGCAATTATATGCAACGGATGCAAATGGAGAACCTTTTACTGTTTCTCGAAATGCACAACAAGAGGAACACATGATTGCGGTATTGTTGCGCCAAAATGAAGATTTTGCGAATCAATATGGACAAGAGTTTTACTACATACACCGCAAGCGTTTTTTCGAACAAGGCTGGTTTTTGGATGCTTTCGAAATCTGGCAAGAGAATAATTATACCATTTTAGGCTTTAAAGAGCTTAAAAACAATAAATTAAATGCCAACAAAGCGAAAGTTGCTGTTGCCGTTAGCAGTGGAATAGATTGGTTCGAAACTTCGATAAAAGTAAAGTTTGGTGCGCACGATGTGCCACTTAAATTGCTTGCACGTGCATTAAAGAATGAAACACGTTACATTGAATTGGGAGATGGGACTTTAGGCTTATTGCCGGAAGAATGGGTTCAAAAATTCTCAGCTTATTTTCGAGCTGGAGAAGTGAAAGATGATGTCTTGCGTTCGAGTAAAGCTAATTTTTCTCAAATTCATGAAATTTACGAAGCTGAGGTATTGAGCGAAGATGTGGTGAATGAAATAGACTTTTACAACAAAAAAGTGAAGGACTTCGATGGCATTTCGAAAGTAGCAGTACCAAAAGCTTTAAAAGCTGAATTACGCGATTACCAAAAGGACGGGTTAAACTGGTTAAACTTTTTGGATGAGTTTAATTTTGGGGGTTGCTTAGCAGACGATATGGGTTTAGGAAAAACGATTCAAATTATTGCTTTTCTGTTAGCACAAAAAGAAAAATTCGGAAAAAAGGAGAGACTTGTTAATTTAATTGTTGTGCCTACTTCACTAATTTTTAACTGGCAAAAGGAAGTGAAAAGGTTTGCGCCGAGTTTGAAAATTAAAACTGTTTATGGTGCAGATAGAGTCAAAAACCATAATGATTTTGATAAATTTGATATTATTCTTACAAGCTATGGTACGTTGTTGTCTGATATCTTTCACATCAAAGAATATAAGTTTCATTACGCAATTTTAGACGAATCACAGGCGATTAAAAATCCAGAGTCACAGCGTTATAAGACCGTACGTTTGCTTCAAGCCAAAAATCGTATAGTAATGACAGGAACTCCTGTGGAGAATAATACCTTTGATTTATACGCGCAACTGTCATTTGTTAATCCGGGTTTATTGGGAAGTCAGCAACGGTTTAGAGATGATTATTCAATTCCTATCGACAAGTTCAAAGATTTTGGAAGGGCGAAAGAATTGCAAGAAAAAATAAATCCATTCTTGTTGCGGAGAACAAAAGCTCAGGTTGCCACAGAACTGCCCGAAAAAACTGAAATGGTGTTACATTGTGAGATGGGTATTGAGCAGCGTAAAGTTTACGATGCATACAAGAAAGAAATGCAAGCGTACCTGCAAGCTTCTAAAAACAAGAAGAAAACCATGGATACCATGTATATTTTAGCGGCCCTCACAAAATTGAGACAAATTTGTAATTCTCCCGCTTTGCTTTCTGAAGAGGAATATTATGGAAATCATTCTAGTAAAATAGAAGCATTAATGGAAGACATTGAGTCCAAACATAGACACCATAAAATTTTAGTGTTCAGTCAATTTGTGGGTATGTTAGATCTGATTAGAACCGAGTTAGACAAAAAAGAAATTCAATATGCCTACTTAACGGGACAATCTAAAAAAAGAGAAGATTTAGTGGAATATTTTCAGAACAACGAAGCAACGCGGATTTTCTTGATTAGTCTAAAAGCTGGTGGGGTTGGCTTAAATTTAACTGAAGCTGACTATGTTTATTTGGTGGATCCTTGGTGGAATCCAGCGGTAGAAAACCAAGCCATTGATAGATGTTATCGCATTGGTCAAACAAAAAAGGTGGTGGCGATACGGATGATTTGTCCAGATACAATTGAAGAAAAAATAATGGATCTTCAAGAAAACAAACGAGAATTGGTCAATGACCTTATAAAAACGGATGGTGGGGCGTTAAAGTCGCTAACGCATACAGATTTAATGGATCTCTTTGCATAATTGTCGTAAATCAATTATCAACTCATAACAAGCTTTAAAACTAATAAAGACGATAGCTAGAGCTATAAAAACGGAAAAAATAATTTTAACATTTGCGTTGATCCTTTTATTTACAAGCTTTTGCTCAAATGTTAAAATTTGGTTAACTAGTTTGGCACGTACTTTGGAATGTCGCTTATAACCATAAAATAATATATTATGATCGCGAAAAAAAATGCAAGTATAGACTTGCGAGCAGAACGCCAAATGCATGTGCAAAATGGGTTCCTAGTAGTATCAGCATTAGTGTGTGCAGCGTTTGCTTGGCGCAGTCCATTAGTGCAAACGATGATGCAAAAGCCAATCATCGAATCAGTAAATGAGACCCCAATTGAGGACAAAGAACCTGAAAAAATTCCGGAAATAATCAAAGCTCCGGTAATGGCAAGTGCTGGCCCAACAATCGATATCATGCAGAAACCTGATGATAAAACCTTGGTAATTAAGAGTACGCTAGACGTTAAAACAGATCCTTTATTGGCACTTAATCTAGGAAATATCATTGGTGATCCAAACAAGCAAATCAACACCTTGGGTGGTGGAGATGACATAATTGATATCAAAGAAGATTTGATTGAGGCTATGCCAGACAAAGAAGCGATGCCACTTTTAGGTATGGACGGATTAAAACTCTATGTTATCAAAAACATCGTTTATCCTGAAGTAGCTCTTGAACAAGGCGACGAAGGAAAAGTTTACATTGAATTCGTAGTTGAAAAAAATGGCGACGTTTCTAAAGTGCGTGTGGCAAGAGGCGTGAGTCCAGAATTGGATCGCGAAGCATTGCGTATCGTAAATAGCTTTGGTAAATGGATACCAGGTGAAAGCGATGGAAAAACCGTTAGAAGTCGTTTCCGTTATGGCATCAACTTTACATTAGGAAAGTCATAGACGAAGAATAATAAAAGGTAAGCCCAGAATCACAAGCAGATTCTGGGCTTATTTGTTTTAATACAGTGTTGAGTTTTCTTATCCCTTCAACAAAAAGCGAACGGTTTCTCTCGTTTTTTGCTCCAACACAACTTCCTTCTTTCCTTTCAAATCTTGAACGGTCTTTTCGTTGTAATGACGAATAGTAACGAGTTCTAAGTTGTCGTTGTAGGTAATGGAATAATCAGCCAAGGCGGCAATTAATTCTGGCAGTTTTACTTTTTCCTGATCCAAAGCGATGCTAAAACTCAAAGCAGAATTTTGCATCATGTTGATCTTAATATTTTGTGCAGACAAAACGGCAAAGATTTTACCTAAATTTTCTTCTTCAATGAAAGAGAAATCCTTAGGTGTAATGGAAATCAAAACTTGCTTGTTTTTACTAATGAATGAAGGAATTAAATGATCAAATTCTTTTGAACTTTGAATTACTGTTCCATTTGCTTCCGGATCAATAAATGACTTTACAAACAACGGAATATTTTTATTTTGCAAGGGTTTTACCGTTTTTGGATGAATCACACTTGCGCCATAGTAGGAAAGCTCAATGGCTTCGTAAAAACTAATTTGATCCAATTTTACTGTATTTTCAAATTTTCTCGGATCAGCGTTCAACATGCCCGGTACATCTTTCCAAATAGTTACCTGTTCTGCATTCAGGCAATAGGCACAAATTCCAGCAGTAAAATCAGAACCTTCTCTTCCAAGTGTAGTTGTGTTTCCTTCGGCAGTATGGCCAAGAAAACCCTGAATAACAATCATATCGTTTGCTACAAACAATGAATCAAATAGTGGTTTCATTTTGTTTTCAGTGGTGTTCCAATCGATCTCACCTTCTCGATAGTTGGAGTTCGTTCTAATGATTTCGCGCGCATCTACCCATACCGAAGCTAAATTAGCATGCACTAAAATAGCGTTTAATATTAAAGTAGAAATCACTTCCCCTAACGAAACTATTTGATCGTATTCAAAATCATAACTCGTGCCTTGTGGTAAATGTATTCTGGATTCTAAAGTCGTAAAAACGGATTGAATTTCAACATGAATTAAATGATTTGGGTCGGGAAAGAGATTTTTTAAAACGATCAAATGTTGCTCACTTAATTTGTTCAATAAATGAAAGAAACTTGTTTCGTCTTTGTTCCAACAAGCCGTCATGATTTCTTCCAATGCATTGGTAGTTTTACCCATCGCCGAAGCTACAAGCACCAACTTGTCATTTGGATAACGCTGAACTATTTCTACCACATTTTGTAATGATGCCGCGTCTTTTACTGATGCCCCCCCAAATTTAAACACTTTAACCCCCATTGAAATATACTTTTTTTGCAAAAGTAAGAAACTGTTTTCACCTGAGTTCGCTTATTATTTACAATTCAGATTTAATTTTTAACAAAATGTGTAAAAACTATTTTTAGCCAAATTACAGAAGAATACAATTGTTGACACAGCTGAAAATGTAGTTCGATTTAACCCATCAAAATAACCTGTTGCACCTAAGCTTTGAGTCAATGCTCGAAATCATCTAAAATTTATAAATAATATTAACAAGATTGTAACATTAAACAAGGTCAACTTGTACTGCAATTAGCGCAGAAATTCTAACTTTGAAATCTAAAGTATAATAAATAAAGCATGCAATATTTCTATAAGCATCTTATTGAGCAATTTCATCTTCCCATTCACAATACATTATTGGTCTTTTCGATATTGCTTTTTATTATTTTACTTACCCCAATTATTCTTAGAAAGATTAGAATCCCATCGATTATTGGGCTAATCATAGCTGGAGTTATTATTGGACCAAGTGCACTTGGGATTATAGGGCAAGAACATTTGGTAAACACCGGTTCAATGAAGATGCTAAGGGATATCGGGTTGATTTACATTATGTTTATCGCTGGTCTTGAGCTAAATTTGGGTGATTTTAAGAAGTATAGAAACAAGAGTTATGTATTTGGTTTTTTAACTTTTATCGTTCCACTTGGTTTAGGTTATCCAATATGTAGGTATGTGTTGCACATGGAACATTTGGGTAGTTTGCTCACAGCAAGTATGTTTTCTACGCATACGCTTGTTGCGTATTCTATCGTTAGTAAATATGGAGTAGCAAAAAATTCGGCAGTGGCGGTGGCAGTTGGGGGAACTATTATTACCGATACAGCCGTTCTATTATTATTCTCAGTAATAAGTGCCCAAAGTACAAATCAAATGGGGGGCGATTTCATCTTAACGTTGCTTTTTTCATTGAGTATTTTTTCAGTAATCATGTTTTACTTAATTCCAAAAATTACGCGTTGGTTTTTTAGTAAATTAGAAAGTGAAAAAACATCCCACTTTATCTTTGTATTGGCGGTGTTAACTTTTTCGGCAGTATTAGCCGAAATTGCTGGAGTAGAAAGCATCATTGGGGCATTCTTCGCAGGTTTAGTATTGAATAAACTGATACCGAAACAATCCACTTTAATGAACAGGGTTGAATTCATTGGTAACTCTTTATTTATTCCTTTCTTTTTGATTGGAGTAGGAATGGTGGTAAATGTACAAGTGTTTTTTACAAGCCCAACGGGAATCTTTTTCGCCTTAGTCTTGACAACTTTTGCCATTTTTTCAAAATGGTTAGCGGCCTTCATCACGCAAAAGATTTTTAAATTTACGGGAACCGAACGGCAACTTTTATTTGGTTTGAGTACAGCACATGCTGCCGCAACGCTAGCCATTATTACAAAAGGACACGAAATGTTGCACATGGTCAACGGTACTATGGTTCCAGTAATTAGTGATGATGTAGTAAATGGAACCATTGTTTTGATATTAATTACGTGTATGGTCGCTTCATTCGTAACGGAAAATGCGGGTAAAAAACAATTGGTTGCAGAAGCTAATGATGGCACGCCGAACCAACCCCTCTTGCGAAGCCAGCACTTGCTTGTGGCAGCAAATGAATTAAAAGGAAATGAATTCTTGTTAGATTTTGCAACACTAGTAACCGATAAGCGTGTGATTAATCCAGTATCTGTTGTGAGTGTCTTGGCAAACGATAATGAAGCAGAAGGAAGAATTAGAAGACATAGAAAAAATCTTGATGAATTTATTACACACTTTTCAGCCGATGATTTGAGCGTGAATGTAATGGCAACCATCGATCATAATTTTTCTAGTGGGGTTGCTCGAATGTCAAAAGAATTGGTCGCAGATTTAGTGGTATTGAACGACTCAAAGAACACGAATTTGTTGACACGTTTGGTTGGAGATGATCGAGAGCATTTATTGGATGTGTGCGACAAAACAGTTTTCTTTTGTCAATTTGATAGAGTGAGTGCAAGTTATGATCGGGTGGTATTAATGTGTCCTCCATTGGCAGAATTGGAACTAAGTTTTTCAGCTTGGGCCGATAGAATAGCACGGTTTGCTAGACAGTTAAATCTTCCAATCATATTATTTAGTACGGAAGAATTTAAACAGACATTCAAGCAATTTTCAGATAAAAATTCAATGAACTTGAAAATTGAACACATCATAATCGAAGACCTAGAAGGTATCTTTCTCCATAATTCTAAATTGAATGAAGACGACTTGATCGTGTTTTGTTCGGCGCGTAAAGGATCTGTTTCTTATGTTTCAGGCATAGAAAGTTTTCCTACAAAGATTAACAAAGCCTACGAAAATAACGATTATATTTTCATGTATCCTTCGCAAGAAGCGTCTACAACAATTTCGAGTCAATACGATGGCATTGCAACGTCTCCAATCGCGATTGGTATGGAAGCAGTACAAAAAATCAGAAAAGAAATAGGAAACATTTTTAGTCTAGAAAAGGAAGAGGATGAACCTAACAATGAAGTCCCAGCGTCTAAAACTAGTACAATTACTCCAACTCCAAATTCAACTGGTCCTCAAGAAAATTCAGAATCTCAAGGCAATGCTAAGCCAAAAACTCCTGACCACGAAAACTAATGATAGCCGAAGAATTCAACCTTTCGCAATTTGAAGCCGTAATTTTTGATATGGATGGTGTCTTGATCGATTCGGAACCATTGTGGAAAATTGTAATGGAAAATGTTTTTGCTGAGGTCGGTTGTAACTTGACACGAAAAGATTTTGAACGAACAGTGGGATTACGTATTGATGAAGTTGTCGCGTATTGGTTCACACAAAGACCTTGGTTAAATTATTCAATAGAAGAAGTGATCGATAAAATCATGGAAGGAATGGTTTCGATAATTTCCGATCAAGGAAAACCCATGCTTGGTGTATTAGATGCCTTAGCGTTCTTTCAAAATAAAGGATTAAAAATCGGAGTAGCCACGTCTAGCTACACTCGATTGCTAAATGCAACACTAGACAAATTGGACATTAGACGGTATTTGCAAGCCAATTGTTCTGCCGAAAATGAAGCCTTGGGAAAACCACATCCGGCTGTTTTTATCACAGCTGCAAACCAAATGGGAGTAGAACCCATAAAATGTTTGGTGATAGAAGATTCTTTGAATGGGGTTATTGCCGCAAAAGCAGCCCGGATGACTGTGATTTGCATTCCTGAGCCAACCCATACACCAAATACTAAACTGAGTCTTGCAGATTTTGAATATCTAAATCTAGAGGTGTTGATTGATGCACTTTCCAAATAACTATTTATTGCAATTCACTGTTGTCCAATAAAAAGTTGTTATAGTTATGTTATAATTTTAAAACACTAAAAATTAATTAGTTAAATTTAGAGTGTTTGAAGAATCATAAAGATAAGTGTAATCTTTACATTGAAAAATAATTTCATTTTATGAGATCTAAGAAAATTTTAATATCTAAAATGTTTCTAAAATCTTGGGTTTTACAATGGCATTAAATCATAATCGTAGATTTCGAGAAAAATGAAGAACATAGTAAAAACGGTGTTTGAGCGAAGCGAGTTTCGGTTTTACGTTCTTAATAAGTCGTAGAAATCAAGATTATGATTTACAGCCTTGATTTTTTCTTTTGTTACTTTTCTTTTTGATCAAGCAAAAAGAAAAGTAAAAACAGTAGGCGAAGCTTATAAATTTATTTTATTGGGCAACAATGATTACAATTGTATGTGTTTATAGGAACCTTTGGTTAACTTTGCAAATAGCGTAAGTGCGAACATTAAGTTCGTTTCACTTCGCCTAATAGCAACAGCACTATCAAAGTATTTTTTATGATAACTATAAGCCAAAAATCAAGTTTCAAAAATAACAGAATATTTCTTTTTTCAGAAAATAATTTTATGTTATTGGATGAATTATCAAATGAAGAGCAATCGTTCGTAAAGGAAACAGCAGCCGGGAAATCTGATTTTGAGTATTTAAAAACAGCCAATGGGTTTTTCTTTGTCCAACGCATTAATTCAGATTTAGAAAAAATGAGAGTTAGTGGCAATAAAGTGAGAGGGTTGTTGCCAAAAGAATGTGATACTATTTCAATAAATCAGAATACCGTTGAAGCCCAAGCTATGGCAGAAGGCGTAGCACTTTCAAATTATCAATTTATTCGTTATTTCAAAGATGCTGCTGAAAAAAAATATGCATTGTCTTCCATCGCCTTATGTGGTGAAGGTCAAAACGATGAAGTAAAAAAACTGAACAATATTATCAAAGCTACAACATGGGCAAGAGATATGGTAAATGAACCAGTTTCGTTTTTAACTGCCGTTCAACTTTCAGCAGAAATAGAAGCCTTAGGTAAAGAAGCTGGATTTTCTGTAACAGTTTTAGAGAAAAACAAAATTGAAGCATTGAAAATGGGTGGATTATTGGCCGTCAATCTTGGTAGTCAAGATCCTCCAACATTTACTATTCTTGAACATAAACCAGCATTACCAAAAAATGCTAAGCCAATAGTTTTAGTAGGAAAAGGAGTCGTTTACGATACGGGAGGATTGAGCTTAAAGCCAACCAAAAGTTCAATGGATTTGATGAAAAGCGACATGGGCGGCGCTGCTGCAGTGGCGGGAGCAATTTATGCGGCAGCATTAAACAAAAGTGACATTCATTTGATCGGATTAATTCCTGCTACAGACAATAGACCAGGTGAAAATGCCTATACTCCTGGAGATGTTATCACTATGTTTGATGGCACAACAGTTGAAGTATTAAATACAGATGCGGAAGGAAGAATGATTCTTGCAGACGCGCTTGCCTATTCAAACAAACTTGAACCTAGCTTGGTAATCGATTTGGCAACCCTGACAGGTGCGGCCGTGGCAGCAATTGGTTCACGCGCGGCAATTTGCATGGGTAATGCAGATGATGAGGTTTTCAATGTTTTAGAAAAATCAGGATTAGAGGTGCACGAACGTGTAGTTCGTTTTCCGTTTTGGGATGAATACTACGAAGATGTAAAATCGAGTATTGCAGACTTAAAAAATATTGGAGGTCCATCTGCTGGAATGATAACAGCAGGAAAATTTTTAGAGCATTTCGTAAAGTCTCCGTACATTCACATCGATATTGCAGGTCCTGCTTTCTTAGAAGGAGGTATAGATTATAAAGGTAAAGGAGGTACAGGATACGGTGTGCGTTTGCTTAGTGCGTTTATTCAAAAACAGTAAAACCACGTGATAGATAAAGATATAATTAGAGAATACCCGGTGAAAGTTGGGATTTCTATCGGAGATGTAAATGGAATTGGCCCCGAAGTAATCATAAAAGCTTTGCGAGATAATCGCATACTTACTGAATGTACGGCTATTATTTATGGTTCGTCTCGCACCATGAATTTCCATAAAAAATTGCTCAATGAAGAGGAATTCAATTATCAAAAATGTGCTAGTGCAGACGACGCGGTAGCTCGAAAAATTAACATTGTAAGTGTTTGGAACGAAGACATTGACTACAAGTTAGGAGAAAGTAATGTGGATGGAGGGAAATTTGCATTTCTTTCATTAGAAGCTGCTACAGCAGATCTTGCAGCAGGAAAAATTGACATTCTTGTTACCGCTCCAATTTCTAAAGATGGGATTCAAAAAGCTGGATTTCAGTTTGCCGGGCATACAGAATACTTGGCCAATAAAGCACAGCAAGACGAAGCGCTCATGATGATGGTTGGTCCAAAAATGCGCGTAGCCTTGGTGAGTAGTCACATTCCGTTAAAAGACGTGAGCACGAGTTTAACGAAAGACAAAATTATTGGAAAAGCTAGAGCGTTAAACTTTAGTTTACAACGCGATTTCGGGATTCAAAAACCGAGAATAGCAATTTTAGGACTGAATCCACATGCGGGAGAAAATGGTAAATTAGGGAAAGAAGAATTAGATGTAATTATTCCAGCAATCCAAACTTTACAAACCGGAAGCACGTTGGTGAGCGGCCCATTTCCAGCGGATGGATTCTTTGGATCGTCGCAATGGACAGGTTTCGATGGAATATTAGCCATGTACCACGACCAAGGTTTGACTGCGTTTAAAGCACTTTCTTTTGAAGAAGGGGTCAACTTTACGGCTGGGCTACCAATTGTGCGCACATCGCCAGATCATGGAACGGGCTACGACATTGCTGGTCAAAACTTGGCGTCAGGTCAATCTTTCAGAAGTGCCATTTATTTAGCAATTGATGTTTGGCGGTACCGCAAATTTTACAAAGAAATCAATAGCGATTCGTTGCCGATCTCGAAAGGAAAAAAATAAAATCAACACATGTTTGTTGATTAAACCGTATTTTTTCTATCTTTGCACTCCAAAAAAAATTGGAAAATGAGTACCTTGAATAAGCAGTTCGTAATACCTTTTGTAGGCTTAAGCCTTGGAAAACACGAATTTGAATATCAAATTACTGATAAGTTCTTTGAAAATAGAGAGTTTTCGATCATCAACGAAGGCGACATTTCGGTTCATTTAGAGCTCGAAAAGAAGGAAACAATGATGGTTGGTATCTTTGACATTTCTGGTAATGTTGGGGCAATATGTGATAAATGTGGCGACCCGGTTAGAATAGAAATTGAAGGAAGTAATAAAATGGTGTATAAGTTTGGCTTAGAACCAGCAGCAGACGAAAGTCTTACTGTACTTCCTCCAGAATCTTTCGAACTAGACGTTACCGAAACGATGTATGAGTTCATTACGATTAGTTTACCTACTCATAACGAACATGCTGAAGGGGAATGTAACTTAGAAACCCTTGAAATATTAAAACAATACATGATGGTGCGCGATCCAGACGCTCCTGTTGATGATTGGGATGATGATGAATGGGACGACGATGATGAAGATTGGGATGATGACGATGATCAACCAAATCCAAAAAAACCGAAGTCAGTTTCACCAGAAAATAATACTTCAAAAGAAAACACTCCACTGCCGCCACTAAGGGATGAAGATATTGATCCTCGCTGGGCAGCACTAAAAAAATTAAAATAACAGTTTAAATAAAAACGCGTTGAGATAACGCAAATAAATAAAGTAAAATGGCACATCCGAAACGAAGAACGAGTACTACTCGTCGTGACAAAAGAAGAACACATGTAAAAGCAGAAGCGAATAACATCTCTATCTGCCCTACAACTGGTCAGCCTCACCTTTTTCACCATGCTTACTGGCATGAAGGAAAAATGTACTACAAAGGTAGAGTAGTTGCTGAGAAAGAAGTAGTAGCTTAGTTTTAGAAATACAATCCTGATGAAATTAGGAATTGATGTTTCGGGCGGCGACTTTGCTCCAGATGTAAATGTTGAAGGTGCTATTCTTGCAAAGAAGGCGCTACCTCATGATGCTACAATCATATTGATAGGCGACCAAGATCAAATCTTGAGTTGCCTTTCTAAGTTTGGGGCTAACACAAGTGATTTCGAAATCGTACATGCACCTGATGTAATTACGATGCACGATCACCCTACAAGAGCAATTCCTCAGAAACCAAACAGCTCTATTGCTGTCGGTTATGATTTGTTAGCCAGTGGGGCAATTGATGTTTTTGCAAGTACAGGAAACACAGGAGCAATGCTCGTTGGGGCAATGTATAAAGTAAATACAATACCAGGAATTATTCGACCTTGTATCACTTCAGTACTTCCGAATTTTAAAGGTGGAACATCTATCCTTTTAGACGTAGGTTCAAATGCGGATTGCAAACCAGATGTTTTGTATCAATTTGGCGTATTGGGATCTTTGTATGCTCAGTATGTTTTCAATATTGACAAACCACGTGTGGCATTGTTGAGTATTGGTGAAGAAGCATCGAAAGGCAATTTGGTAGTTCAGGCAGCGCACAAACTTATGGCAGAAACGGATGAATTTAATTTCATCGGTAATGTTGAAGGTCGTGATATGTTTACAGGTCATGCAGATGTAATTGTTTGTGAAGGATTTGTTGGAAATGTGGCACTGAAGCAAGCTGAAGGAATGTATACGTTGATGAAAAAACGTGGAATTAATGATGAATATTTTGACCGTTTCAATTATGAAAATTATGGTGGAACACCCATTTTAGGCGTAAAAGGAAATGCAATAATTGGTCATGGTATTTCTAATAGTAAAGCTGTTTGTAGTATGCTTATTCATTCTTATGATGTAGCAAAATCTGGTTTAGCAACGCGAATTGCCGAATCTATAAAATAATTAAAATGGGAAAAATTACAGCAGCTATCACAGCAGTTCACGGATATGTTCCAGATGAAATAGTAACAAATGATGACCTAGCCAAATTGGTTGATACATCAGATGAATGGATTTTGTCGAGAACTGGAATTTCTGAACGTAGAATTTTACGCGAAGGTGGAGCATCTGTAATCGCAACAAAAGCGGTTGAGGGTTTGTTAGCTAAACGTGGTATTAGTCCTTTAGAAATTGAATTGGTTATTTTAGCAACCGTAACTCCTGATTATACATTTCCTAGCACGGCTAACGTGGTGTGTGATAATGTTGGAATGACGAACGCTTGGGGATATGATCTTAAAGCAGCGTGTTCTGGATTTTTATATGCCCTTACAACAGGGGCAAAAATGATAGAATCAGGTACCTATAAAAAAATTGTAATTATTGGGGTGGATAAGATGAGTTCAATTTTGGATTACCAAGATCGCACGACTTGTGTTATTTTTGGTGATGGAGGTGGAGCGGTATTGTTAGAGCCATCAGAAGACGGAAACGGAATCATTGACTCTGTCTTAAAATCAGATGGAGCGGGTAGAAAATACTTATACCAACCTGGTGGCGGATCAGTTTGTCCACCATCGCATGAATCAATAGATGAACGTCTTCATTTTGTGAAACAAGAAGGTCAAGCGGTTTTCAAATTTGCAGTAACCAACATGGCGGAAGTTTCGGCAGAGATTATGGAACGAAATAATCTTACCGCTGAAGATGTTGATTGGTTAGTTCCACATCAAGCTAATCTTAGAATTATCGATGCAACGGCAAATAGAATGGGATTACCAAAAGAAAAGGTAATGATTAACATTCAAAAATTCGGAAATACAACAGCGGGAACTATTCCGCTTTGCCTTTGGGAGTGGGAACCGAAATTGAAAAAAGGTGATAAATTAGTTTTGTCAGCTTTTGGAGGAGGTTTTACATGGGGGTCAATATATGTTAAATGGGCTTACGATTATAAAGCCTAAGCACTAAATAAATAATAAACTAATTCAATTAAAACGATAAAGTATGAACTTAACAGAAATACAAGACTTAATTAAGTTTTTTTCGAAGTCCGGAATAAGCGAAGTAGAAATCACTAAGAAAGATTTTAAAATCACGATTAAAGGGGAGCAAAAAGGTGAACACGTTGTTTATATGCCTTCTGCTGCTCCAGCTCAAATACAAGCTCCAGCACCACTTGCTCCGGCTCAAGTAGCTGCTCCAGTTGCTGCAACTCCAGCGCCAGAAGCGGATAGCAAATTTATCGTAATCAAATCTCCAATGATCGGTACATTCTACCGTTCATCTTCTCCAGATAAACCTATGTTTAAATCTGTAGGAGACTCAGTGGCTATCGGTGATGCAGTTTGTATTATTGAAGCAATGAAACTTTTCAACGAAATTGAATCAGAAATAGCTGGGAAAATTGTAAAAGTATTGGTGGATGATTCTTCTCCTGTAGAATATGATCAACCGCTTTTCTTGGTAGACCCTTCATAAATTCTAGATAAATTGCGTTTTTGGCGTTGAGTTCTTTTTTGCTCCTCCTTATTCCTGAAACGGGAACTATGGATCATGTAATAAAGAGCTTCGCTCAATAAATCCAGTTTCTCATTTATTTACTATAATTCACTAGCATTTTGAAATACATGTAGGAAGTAAATTTTTACATGAAATTTGAAATTAAATCAGTAAAACGATGTTTAAAAAAATACTAATAGCAAACCGTGGTGAAATTGCACTTCGTGTAATTCGTACCTGTAAAGAAATGGGAATTAAAACTGTAGCTGTTTATTCAACTGCGGATAAAGATAGTTTACCTGTTCGTTTTGCAGATGAGGCTGTATGTATCGGCCCACCGCAAAGTGCAAAATCGTATCTTTCAATTGCGAATATTATTGCGGCCGCTGAAATTACAAACGCAGATGCTATCCATCCTGGATATGGATTTTTATCAGAAAATGCAATGTTTTCAAAAGTTTGTCAGGAACACGGAATTAAATTTATCGGTGCTTTACCTGAACAAATCGATGGAATGGGGGATAAAGCTACGGCTAAAGCAACAATGATTGCTGCTGGTGTACCTTGTATTCCAGGATCAAAAGGCCTGTTGAAAGACGTAGCCGATGCTAAGAAAATTGCAAAGCAAATCAAGTATCCTGTTATCATGAAAGCTACCGCAGGTGGCGGTGGTAAAGGAATGCGCATTGTTTGGGAAGAATCAGAAATTGAAAATGCTTGGGATTCTGCTCGTCAAGAGTCGAAGGCTGCATTTGGAAATGATGGTTTGTACATGGAAAAATACATTCAGGAACCACGTCATATTGAAATACAAATTGCAGGTGACCAATTCGGTAATGCCTGTCACCTTTCGGAACGTGATTGCTCTATTCAACGTCGTCACCAAAAATTAGTAGAAGAAACTCCATCTCCATTCATGACGGAAGAGTTGCGTAATAGAATGGGCGATGCTGCAATTAAGGCGGCTAAAGCAGTTGCTTATGAAGGTGTTGGTACAGTTGAATTTTTAGTAGATAAAAATCGTGACTTCTATTTCATGGAAATGAATACTAGAATTCAAGTTGAACATACCATTACAGAAGAAGTAATCAACTTCGACTTAGTTAAAGAGCAGATCAAAATTGCTGCTGGACATAAAATTTCTGGAAAGAATTACTACCCTCAATTGCATTCTATTCAATGTCGAATCAATGCAGAAGATCCTTTTGCAGATTTCCGTCCAAGTCCAGGTCTGATCACTTCGTATCATTGCCCAGGAGGTCATGGAATTAGAATTGATACACACGCTTACGCAGGGTACCAAATTCCACCGAATTATGATTCAATGATTTCAAAATTAATTGTAACAGCACAAACGCGTGAAGAAGCTATTCTAAAAATGAAGCGTGCATTGGATGAGTATATCATTGAAGGGGTAAAAACTACAATTCCTTTCCACCAAAAATTAATGGAAAATGAAGCCTTTAATTCTGGAAACTTTACCACAGCATTTATGGATACGTTTAAATTTTAAACGTTAGAAATTATATTAATAGTTTAAAAGGAATCAAGTTGGTTCCTTTTTTTTATACCACGACAATTTTGCGCTATGAATGCACTTCAAAACGAATCGAGTCTATACCTACAACAACATAAACATAATCCTGTTAATTGGCTTCCTTGGTCGACAGCTGCTTTTGAGTTAGCGGAAAAAGAGGATAAATTAATAGTGATTAGTGTTGGATACTCTGCCTGTCATTGGTGTCATGTTATGGAACATGAGTCTTTTGAAAACGATGAGGTTGCGCATTTGATGAATAAACATTTTATATGCATTAAAGTTGACCGAGAAGAACGACCAGATGTCGATGAAGTTTACATGGCAGCGGTACAATTAATGACGCAGCAAGGTGGTTGGCCACTCAACTGTTTTACGTTGCCCAATGGCGAACCTATTTTTGGTGGCACGTATTTCCCGAAAGACAGATGGATACATACCTTAAATTCATTACAACATGCGTATACCAATGATAGAGACAAAGTGTTGGAGTATGCTGCGGAATTAAGCCAAGGAGTGCAACGGGTTCAATTAATAAGCGACTCCATAACTATTCCGGAATGGAACGTAGAATTATTGCATGAGTTGGTATTGCGTTGGAGCAAACGATTTGATAATTTTGAAGGAGGAACGAATGTGCCACCGAAATTTATGCTACCCAACAATTACGAATTCTTAATGGCTTATGGACAGGTGTACAAAAATTTGTCAGTTCAACAACATGTGAACCTTACTTTGGAGAAAATGATGCATGGTGGCATCTATGATCAGGTCAACGGTGGTTTTTCTAGATATTCAGTTGATGTGTTATGGAAAGTACCGCATTTTGAAAAAATGTTATACGATAATGGCCAAATGTTGAGCCTCTATGCCCAAGCAATGAAGCAAAGTGCAGGGAGTGAAATGTCAGCCCAGTACAAAAGAATTATTTCAGAAACCGTTTATTTTTTAGAACACGAAATGCTTGCGGAAAATGGCGCGTTTTATAGTGCAATCGACGCAGATAGCGAAGGTGAAGAAGGCAAGTATTACGTTTATTCCAAGGCCGAGTTAAACACCTTAACGTCCAATACTCAACAAGAAAAAATACTAAACGCAATTTTTCACATTGATCAAAAAGGACTTTGGGAACACGGTAATTACATCCTAATGCGCAAGAATGTTGACCACCAAACAGCACAAGAATTGGAACTTTCAATGGAAGAGTTCTACGCGGAATTATCAAAAATTCGAGAAAACTTGCGGGAAATTAGAGAGAATAGAGTTAGGCCAGGTACCGATACAAAATGCCTAACTTCTTGGAACGCAATCACCATAAAAGGTTTATGCGATGCCTACGATGCTACGGGTGAAATGCATTTTCTTGATCTGGCAAAACGTTGTGGACATTGGTTGATAGATAATCAGCTGCAAGTTGACAGTAGTTTATGGAGAGTTTATTATCAGGATGCAGGTTCGAAAATAGATGGATTTTTGGAAGATTGTGCACATTCAATAGCAGGCTTTTTAGCGCTTTTTCAAAGTACGAATGAAGCCTATTATCTTGAATTAGCTGAATCGCTAACAAATTATACGAAAGCGCATTTTCAATGTGAACTAACTCAGTTGTTTTTTACAACCAAAGATAATGCTGAATTGATTGCGCGTAAAATGGAATACAATGATAATGTAATTCCGAGTAGTAACAGCACTATGGCCCATAACTTGGCAACATTAGGCGTATTAACTTCAAACGTATCGTTTACGAAACAAGCGCACCAAATGTTAGCTAATATTTGCGAAGGCATGGAACATTTTGGGTCAGGGTATAGCTCATGGGCTTTATTATGGTTACGGTTCGAACAAGGTGAAACGTGCTTTAAAATAAGAGGAAATAAAGAAGGTTGTGATTCTATCCACCATAAGTTTCGTAAAGATTATTTCCCCCAATTAATCGGGAGCTCTGTTCAGTTGGACGAGACTAATGAAGTGTTTTTAGAGTTGTGTAGATTTAATAAATGCCAATTGCCAACAACTGATTATTCTATCATTGCTCGTGAATTATCATAATTTCTCTTAAAAAATTTCTTAAACCTAAATGTTTAAATATATTTGTCCAAAATTAAACACAAAATTATTTGTATTCCATACATCAACTAGAACAATTCTCTGGAATTAAAGCGCATACCATAAGAATTTGGGAGAAGCGCTACAATGCACTGAATCCACAACGTACAGATGGAAACACGCGGTTTTATGATAATGCACAATTAAAAAGGTTGTTGAATATTGTTGGCTTGTTGCAAAACAAGAATAAAGTTTCCGAATTGTGTATACTACCCGACAACACTTTGGAAAAAATGGTGAGTTGCGAAATGAACACGTTTCGTAATGCTACCAAGTCAACTAATTTTTATATTTCTCAAATTATTGCAGCAGCTATTAACTTTGACGAAGAAACAATAGATAGAATATTGTCAAAATCAATCAAGGTCTATGGCGTTAAGAAAACGTACGCTAGAATTATTTATTCATTGTTTGTTCAAACAGGTATGATGTGGAGGGCAAATGATCTCAGGCTGCCACACGAGCACTTTATTACCAACGTAGTGCGCAAAAAAATAGTTGGGGCTCTTGAGCGTTTGCCAAAGAGTAAATCCGATGCTGATAAATGGGTGCTTTTTCTGCCGGAAAATGAATTTCATGAAATCGGTTTGTTAATGGCAAATTACATCCTTCAAGAACTGGGACAGAGAGTTATCTATCTCGGAGCAAACGTTCCTATAGATTCGGTTATTGATACAGTTAGGTTTAGCGAAGCTGGATATGTAATGTTTTTTTTGGTTCATAATGACACAACAGAATCCGTACAAAAGTTTTTAAACGAACTTTATACAGCTTTACCAAATACGCAAATAAGTATTGCCGGTCGTGTTGAGTTAATAGGAAGAGTAAGTTTATTTAAAAATATGCAATGGATTCAATCTCCGGATGGATTGGAAAAAATAGTTTTAACAAATAATAATTAATTAATGTCTAAAATAGCTATCATTGGTTCGGGTTTTTCTGGTCTTAGTACTGCGGCACACTTAGCGGCTTCAGGGCATGAAGTGCATGTTTTTGAAAAAAATGATACATTGGGAGGAAGGGCACGTGTCATGAAAACTAACGGTTTCACTTTCGATATGGGGCCAAGTTGGTATTGGATGCCTGATGTATTTGATCGATTCTTCGAGAGTTTTGGAAAAAAGACATCTGATTATTATAAATTGGAAAGGTTAGATCCATCTTACCGTGTCTGTTTTGGACAAAATGATTTTGTAGATATTCCCGCAAATTTCGAAGAACTAAAAGCCGTTTTTGAATCAATTGAAGTTGGAAGTGGAATGAAGTTAGAGAAGTTTATAAATGAAGCTCAAAAAAAGTATGAAATCAGCATGTCTGATTTAGTATACAAACCAAGTCTTTCCATGTTTGAATTTATGGATCGAAAGATTTTTGCAAATGTTTTTAAAATGGATATTTTAAAATCTTTTAGTAAGCACATATCTTCATTCTTTGTTGACCCTAAATTAAAAAGTATTGTAGAGTTTCCTGTTTTATTTTTAGGAGCAAGACCAGAAGATACACCAGCACTCTACAGCCTTATGAATTATGCGGATATGAAGCTAGGAACTTGGTACCCGCAAGGAGGTATGGGTAAAATCATCGACGGTATGGTTGCAATTGCGACTGATTTGGGCGTCAATTTTCACCTAAATTCAAATGTTCAACAGATTAACGTAGCAGCCAACGGTAGAGCTACTTCACTTACAATCAATCATTCTGATCAGAACTTTGATATAATTGTTTCTTCTGCCGATTATCATCATACAGAACAGAAATTATTAAAAGACAAGTTTCGAAATTATACATTGAAATATTGGGAAACCAGAACAATGGCTCCTTCAAGTTTGATCTACTACATTGGTTTGAACAAAAAATTGAAAAACCTATTGCACCATAATTTATTCTTCGACCAAGATTTTGGTGCGCATGCAGTCGAAATTTACACGAAACCGAGTTGGCCAAGTAACCCCTTGTTCTATGTATCGTGTCCAAGTCAAACAGATGCTACAGTTGCACCAGAAGGGAAAGAGAATTTATTTTTATTGATTCCCGTAGCATCTGGGTTGGTTGACACTGAAGAAATTAAAGAAGCATATTTTAATGCTATTATTTCACGCTTAGAAGGGTTAATTGATGAGAAAATTTTAGAGCATGTGGAATACAAAAAGTCATTTGCCTACCGAGATTTCGTGAATGAATATCACTCATTTAAAGGGAATGCTTACGGATTAGCAAATACGTTAAAACAAACTGCAATATTTAAACCATCTATAAAAAATAAAAAAGTTTCAAATCTTTTTTATACTGGGCAATTAACTGTTCCCGGACCAGGAATTCCACCGTGTTTAATATCCGGTGAAATCGTCGCCAAACAAATCAATAAAGAATACAACTAAGTATATGAAACAAATTTACGATACCGTTGCAGTAAAATGCAGTAGAATAACTACCAAAAGTTACAGTACTTCTTTTTCTCTTGGAATCTCTTTTTTAAATAAACGATTACACGATCCAATTTATTCAATTTATGGGTTTGTACGTTTTGCAGATGAGATCGTAGATACATTTCACGACTACGATAAAAAGTATTTGTTAGACAAGTTTAGAAAAGATACGTACGAAGCATTAGACCTTGGTATATCATTAAATCCAATACTGCATAGTTTTCAAACCGTTGTGCATAAATATGGAATAGAAATAGAATTGATTGACACATTTATGGATTCAATGGAAATGGACCTTAGTGATCAAGAATACAGTGCAGAGTTGTATGAAAAATATATACTTGGTTCCGCTGAAGTAGTTGGATTGATGTGCTTAAGGGTATTTTGTGAAGGAGATCGAAAACTTTTTGACGCATTAAAACCGTCTGCGATGAAACTTGGTGCTGCTTTTCAAAAAGTTAATTTTTTGAGAGACGTTAAAGCAGATAAGGAACATCTAGGTCGCACTTATTTCCCGAATGTCGATTTATCGAATTTTACAAAACAGGATAAGAATAACATCGAAAATGAAATTCGCGTAGATTTCAAGTTGGCCTTAGAGGGAATTAAGAAGTTGCCTAAAAGTTCAAGAAAGGGGGTTTATTTGGCTTACTACTATTACATAGTAATACTTAAAAAGATTTCGAACGTGCGTCCCGAAAGAGTTATGAATGAAAGGATTAGAATAAATAATGTGCACAAAATTTACATTATGATTAAATCTATAGCGAGGCACAAATTAAATAGGTTGTAACATGAAATTCCTTTTTTTACTGACCCTGTTTCTTACGGTAGACAATGACATTAAACATGTGAGAGAACTATATGCAAAAGCATCCTATGTTGAAAGCACTAACATACAACTTGTTAATTATCTTTCCGAAAAAAAGGAGTTAACGCCATTATTGTTAGGATATAAAGGAGCTGCAACGACACTCCTAGCAAAGCATGCTATGAACCCCTATAAGAAAGTTAAATATTTCAATTCCGGCGTTGCAATTTTGGAAAAAGCTATTAAAAAGGAGTCAAATAATTTAGAGTTAAGATATATCCGTTTTTCAATACAGACTAACGCACCTGGTTTTTTAGGGTATTACGAAAATATTTCTTCAGATAAAGCTTTTTTGATAAAAGGAATCAACTCAGTTACAGATCAAGAACTCAAAAACAATGTGCTTTCTTTTTTGAAAAGTTCAGATCAATTGACGAAAGCGGAAAAACAAAAGTTATAGGATGGAAGATAAAGTAATTCTAGTGAACGAAACCGATGAGCCAATTGGTCAAATGGGTAAGTTGCAAGCACATGAAACGGGAACTTTACACCGTGCTTTTTCAGTGTTTATTTTTAATTCTAAAGGGGAGCTTTTGCTGCAAAAAAGGGCGAAAGAGAAGTATCATTCTAGTGAACTGTGGACGAATACCTGTTGTAGCCATCCGCGTTTTGGGGAGAAAACAAAAGCTGCGGTAGATAGAAGGCTAATGGAAGAAATGGGGATGAAATGTCAAACCACTTTTGCATTTAGTTTCCTATATCGCGCAGCTATGGAAAATGGATTGATTGAGCACGAATTTGACCATGTTTATTTTGGTTATTCTGATGAAATTCCAAGTCCTGATAAAAGTGAAGTACAAGCTTGGAAATACGTCTCAATTAAAGAGTTGCAGGAGGAAATTATAAAATCTCCAGAAAACTATACCGCATGGTTAGCAATTTGTTTACATAAAGTGGTTGAACATAAAAATGAAAATTTGGTTTCATAGTAGTGTTTTTAACAAATTAAAAACTAATATTAATCCAGAGTAAATAAACAAGTTTCATGCATCGCATCTATGCTTGCATGCGAGTTGTACAGGGTATTATTGTTTCAAAGCGCTAAATATCAGTAATTAAAAAGTTGTAAAATAAAAATGTGTTAGAGAAAAAATAGGCGGTTCATTAATTTTACTTTACATTTGTGTTAATAAAGTAAAATATTTACTACTAAAACACTACACTTAAGGAGTGGTTTGCCCCCCTACACTTCGGACAATTTTACGGTTATTAATTTTTGATTGTTCAAATATACTATTTTTGTTTCACAGGAAGCGACCCGAAGGCGACTTTGGGTAAATAATATTTTGAGGTGCTGGAGTTAAATAATCATTGCTAACCTGGTGTGAAAAAAATCTATATCTCTTGCTCCATTGTTAGATCGTATTGAAC
>JAYSRU010000060.1:0-2065 GCA_043720875.1 Crocinitomicaceae bacterium | reverse complement strand
GAAGCTGATGGGGTGTTCTAGTTTTGTGTGTACCAAATTTTGTGTAATTTTTATTTCAAAACACAAGGTTTGAAAATCTTGATTTTGAAAAATCAAATATCCTTTAGAGTTAACAAAACAATGACTAATTTGTTGTAATTCGCCAAGATTGAAGTTATTTTTGGTTATACGATAGGCACCAACCATTGCAGAGACGGAGTTGTTATCATTGTTAAAGGTTTTTGTCGTTACGAATGGGTAAAAAACGTCTAGAAATAGTAGCATTAATACAAAAATCTTAATTTGAACACGTTTGGGTTTATGGCTTTCCAATCCTTTGGCAACGGGTAGAAGCACAGTTGTGTTGTGCGTATTGAATAGACTTAACAATCTTGCCTTGTAAGTTAGTAAAAGTAGAATTGAACTGAAAAATAATAAAGACGACAGCAATTTAACATCTATGGCAAAAGCAAAATTAATCAACACGATTTGACCAAAAATTAGCAACGACAATAACAACCCTACCATCCTGGTTTTATTCCAAATAAGCAAGATGGCAGTAAGACATTCTAACGCTCCTGTAACCACATTAAATGAATAAGAACTACCAATGCTTGACCAATATAGCATTCCTTTTGAGAGGTTAGCAACGGGGGAATAAAGAATATTTGGTTCGGGAAATGGAAACTGATTTTTGAATAACTTGTCAAGTCCATATTTTAATAGAAAATAGATAACTAAATAAAGTACGATCATTTCTATCCAATACTGAACACGATCATGATGCTTCGCAATGAATCGATGAAAAATTGAATTAATTCCAAGACTAAAAATAATTAAGTGAAGAAAACTTAAGCGCATTCCAAGCGAATCGGAATGTATCTCAAAGCAATTGGGACCAAAAATGGGAATCCAAATTTTGTTTATCGATTCCAGTAGCGGTTTTAGCAAATTACCTGGAAATGGTATGATACTCCATGGAAAAGTAAGTCCGATAAAACAAAAGAGTATTGCTGATAAAAATACTAATCTAGCGGAGACTGCTTTATACATTATAATTTTTCTTTCTTCCAATTAAGAAATGTTCCAAAGCTCCCAATTAATAATATCAAAACTAACAATACAGAAGCATTACTTTTTTTCGTAAACACAAATGTGTATTTTACGTCTGTGTAGTTAATTTCATTGGCGCGTTTTTGCAACTTGTCAGACTTCTTGGGATATATGGCAACGGGATTACTTTCATAATAATTAGTTGAATTAAAATCTTTAAGAAAAGCTTCAGAGTAGATGTATAAATCGAAATCAGGTGATGGACTACGAAAAATGATGGTGTCTTTTCCAAATGGCATCCCGCTATACCATCTTGCATAGGTCCAGTGATAGTATTCAATGTAAGTACTATCATTAAGTATGTTAACCGTATCGATTACCTTCGTACTTGATGGAATTCCATAATCATCTTTTTGCTGAAGTAGTTGCGACTTGTTGGATAGTCCAGCACTTTCGAGAGAGAGCTCTTTTGTTTGGGCATTTGTTTCCAAATGAAGAAAGCTTAGTACCAGTAATAATGTAGTTGATTTCATAAAATGTTTTTTCTTTTGTTACATTTTAGTTAACGAAAGGTTCAGCCCAGAACAAAAAAAGGCTTCCGTTTATGGAAGCCTTCTTAAACAAAATAAGAATATCAATTATCTTTTGTCAATTGAAACAAAATCACGTTTAGTTGCTCCTGTATATATTTGACGAGGACGACCAATTGGTTCTTTGCCATCTTTCATTTCTTTCCATTGAGCAATCCATCCTGGTAAACGACCTAATGCAAACATAACTGTAAACATTTCAGTTGGAATCCCTAATGCTCTGTAGATGATTCCAGAATAGAAATCTACATTTGGGTATAAGTTACGCGACTTAAAGTATTCATCTGTTAATGCAACTTGTTCTAATTTTTTAGCAATGGCTAAAACTGGATCGTTAATGTTCAATTTTTCCAAGATATCATCACATGCTTTTTTGATAATTGTAGCACGTGGATCGAAGTTTTTATAAACTCTATGACCAAATCCCATCAAACGGAAAGGAT
>JAYSRU010000059.1:0-17586 GCA_043720875.1 Crocinitomicaceae bacterium | reverse complement strand
AAAAAAAGAATATGAAAAAAGTAGCAGTTATTGGTGCAGGAACAATGGGAAATGGAATCGCTCATACCTTTGCACAATCAGGTTATGAAGTGTCATTAATTGATTTGTCAGCAATTTCTCTTGAAAAGGGAATGGCTACAATCGGTAAAAACTTGGATCGTCAAGTTTCAAAAGGTACAATTACCGAAGATCAAAAGACTGTTACTTTAGCAAATATTAAAACATATAGCACCATTGCTGAAGGTGTTTCTGATGTTGAACTAGTGGTAGAGGCTGCCACGGAAAACATTGATTTGAAACTAAAAATATTTAAGGAATTGGATGAATTGACAGCTCCTTCAACTATTTTGGCGACTAATACTTCTTCAATTTCAATAACGAAAATTGCAAGTGTTACCAATCGTCATGATAAGGTAATCGGAATGCACTTTATGAATCCGGTTCCAATTATGAAATTGGTAGAGATCATTCGTGGTTATTCAACAAGCGATGAGGTAACAAAAACGATTATGGATCTTTCTGTTGCATTAGGGAAAGAGCCTGTAGAAGTTAACGATTATCCTGGGTTCGTGGCCAATAGAATTTTAATGCCGATGATCAACGAAGCAATTTACACCTTGTATGAAGGAGTTGCTGGAGTTTCAGAAATCGATACGGTAATGAAGCTAGGAATGGCTCATCCAATGGGTCCGTTGCAATTAGCAGATTTTATTGGGTTAGATGTTTGTTTAGCTATTCTTGAAGTATTGCACAATGGATTTGGAAATCCGAAATATGCACCATGCCCATTATTAGTAAACATGGTTACTGCAGGTAAAAAAGGAGTGAAAACAGGCGAAGGATTTTATACTTGGACGGCGGGTTCGAAGGAATTAGTGGTGGCAAGTAATTTTACAAAATAATTTTATTTTTTCTACTTGTCCGCAATTTTCCTGCTGAATAAAAATACTATAAAAATCAAATTCCCACACGTGCGGGAATTTGACTTTTATAAAGTAGGTGCTTAGTTAATATTAATTGAAACGCCTAGGTTAAAAGAAAAGATAGGGAGTATGGAATCTTCTTTGTCAAGCGGGTCAATTCCAATTGCTTTGAGCGCTCCCATTTGAATACCAGTGCTCAAACAAACACTTTTCCATGGTCTAGTGATAGCATTCAAATTTGCTAAACCACCCACTCCAAGAACTCTTTTTGTAGGAATCATTACAAACGTTGGGCTGTCATAATTTACGCTTGCAATACACGCCGCAAGTTTTAAACTAAACCAACCGTTGCGCGAAGAAGCATACCTGCTTTCATTAATTTCTGCAAAAGCACGGGAAAAACTCTGAAAATCAATGCCTATGTCGGCTCTAGTAGCAAATCCGCTACCCTTAATTATACCAATATTCAAATCGGCACAAGCGCCAAAAATATTTCTTGAATCCGGTTTCAGTTTTACAAAGGTTGTTGTTTCAGTTCTTCCTTTTGTAGAACGTGATAATATAAACTTTTGCTTGGTAGGCACAATGTTGTCTTTTAAATGATAGGTTGCGCCTATTGAACCACCTTTAAATCCTCCAAACATTAAACTTGCTCTACAATCCAATTTTGTTCCAACCCAATACTGTGCGTCTACATTTAGTGCTAAAACGTTTGGTGTTCCGTTAACCTGGGTATATGGGATAGCGAAACCAATGCTTGGTCGTATTTGAAGTTTGTGCATCGTAGTAAGATCGTTTTCAACAATTTTAGTTGACACAGACTGCGCAATGCTTCTTCCCGTAGCAATAATTCCGATTGATAACAGTATTTTTTTGACTTCCATCTCTTTTTTTTTACAAAAGTAAAGTAAGACTAGTTACAATGAAATAGGGAATTATCATCAATTTTGTAGGGAGAATTCCCTATTCGTTTAACCCTGATTTTATATAAAAGATGGTGAGTCCAATCGACGATTTACAGTTGCATTTCAGTAATAAGTTTTGCCGGTGATGTCCTACAGTTTTCACAGAAATAAAAAGTTCTTCTGCAATTTGGTTACTGGTTTTCTCTAAAACAATGAGCTTTAATACCTCAAGTTCACGGGTAGTCAATAGCTTTATTAGCGACTCTTTTTGAACCTCTTTTTTGTATTGCTTTAAAATGATGGGTAAAATTGCATCAGAATAATAAGTGCTTCCTGAAATCACTTTTTCGATGGCAAGAACAAAATCCTTCTTTCCAGATGTTTTTAAAAGATACCCATCTGCTTCTGCCATCAAAGATTCAATTACTACAGTTTGGTTATCGTGCATGGTAATTATTAGTACTTTGATGTGTGGGAAATTATGTTTTAATTTTTTGCACAGGTCAATTCCTGTTAATCCTAACATGTTTATGTCTGTAATAACTAAATCGATTTGATTTGATTGATCTGAAATTGCTTCAAATGCCGATTGTCCATCATTCGATTCACCAATAAATGAGTAATTTTCAGTAGAATTCAGCATAGCTTTTATACCATCTAAAATCATTTGATGATCATCTACCAAGTAAATTCGCGTGGCTTGCCTCATTTTTTTGTTGGAATTAAAAGTGTGACAGTAGTGCCTTTATTGAGAATAGATTGAATTTTAAAGCTGCCGTTAACCATTTGCAATCTGGCTTCAATGTTTTTCCAACCCAACCCAATCGATTTTTTCGATAATTTGGTATCAAAACCGATTCCATTATCTGAAATTGCAAGGGTGTGGAATAGTTTATGATCATAAATTAAAATACTTAACTTACTCGCTTGACTGTGCTTTAAAATGTTAGCAATTATTTCCTGAATTATTCGGTAAATCGTTAGGTTTTCACTCGGTGTGAAAGTCTCAAAACATGGGGTCGGATAAGTTAATTCAACAGATAATCCAGGCGTTTTAAGTAATTCCTCTTTAAGTTCTTCTAATGACCTAGCCAAACCAAAATCGAAAGATTCTGGAACCAAATTGTGTGAAATTTTTCGCACCTCTGAACCAAGGTTTTGAATCATTTTAAAGAATTCATCTTCAATTTCCGGAAACCGTTGGCTATACAAGCTCAAAACAGCAATCTTTTGCCCAATATGATCGTGTAAATCTTGTGCAATAGTTATTCTCGTTTCAGCTTCTTGTGTTAGCATCGCTTTGTTTAACTCTTTTTGATTTTTTTGAAAAACTATATTTTTTTTGTATTTGAATATAAGATAGAACACACCAATCAGTAGAATTACTACAATTGAAAAAAAGAGAATTAATTTCTGTTTATCTTTTTCTAGCGCTAGATTTTTTAATTCCTTTTGTTTTGTTTTGTATTTGATTTCTATTTCATCAATTTGTCTATTCAATTGTAATGAATTAAATCGCTCATTCTCTGATTCTTTAAAGCGTAATTGCTGGTACGCTTTCATTCCTTCACCAACTTTTGAATAATTTTCGGCTAAATTATCATAAACGTTAATCATTATTTCTGGGGCATTGATCGCTTTAGAAAGTGCCAAACTTTGGTACAAGTATTTTTCACATTGAACAGTGTTTTTCTGCAGACTGTATAAATTCCCTAAGTTATTTAATACTGAGGCTTCAACCCATTGGTCATTAGATTGTTTTGCAGCTACAAGGGCAAGTTGATTGTAAAAAATGCTTGAATCAAAATCGTTCATCGCTTTGTAAACGATAGCAAGATTTACAGCCACCATTGCAACGTCGTTGGGTCGATTCATTTTTTTATAAGCTTGCATCGATTTGAAATAAAACAATTTTGCAAGTTCTAAACGTGAGGTTTGCTCGTATATCGTACCTAAATTATTATTGCAATCTGCAATCAATTTTTCGTTTTTGAGTATTTTTCCAATAGCTAGAGATTGGTTGTAGTTTTTTTCAGCAACACTAAAACGACCTAAACTCATATAAATAGCTCCGATGTTTTTAATTATTTGGGCTTCTGATAAGTTGTCTTTGTTTTTTCTAGCCAATTGCAGTGCTTTGGTGTAATAAACAATTGCTTGAACATTATTGCCATTATCTGCGTAAACATTGCCGAGATTTGTGAAAAGGCGAAGGTTAAATGGAAGATCAAATTCCTTGTTGTTTTCTTCAATTTCTGTTAGAATTGCTAATGACTTATCTAGCGTTCCAACCTCGTAAAAATGAATAGCGGATTGTAGTTTTTTAATGTCATTATCTGATTGACAAATCCCATGTGCTTGTACAAGCATGAAAACGCAACAAACAAAAATTTTTAATGGCAATGGTAAGTTTTTGGTCATAATGAAAAACAGCGTATTGGGATACAAATATAGCTTTTAATTATCGAGGAATTTGTGTGTCCAATTGCGTGTAATGTTGGTTCGTGACTATAATTTTTTGTTTTGATATTTGAAAAGGTTAAATTAAATGAGTTAGATAATACTATGAATCATTTGTCTTAAAACGTAAAATTGTTTGTTATTGCTTAGCATGCTATTTTAATCTATTATTTAATCCTGAATATGAATCGAATTGTTTAGACATTTATAGAGATAAAGATAATCTGCAATGCATAGTAAATTGAATGCATCTATTCAATTTACCATTCATCTCAAATTTTAGCACACTAAAGTAATAACATGATTTAATCATTAATTTCTGTCTACTTTTGCGGACATTTTATTTTTATGACAAAATTATTTTTAATATCCTTTTTGCTCTTAAACTTTAAAGGCTTTTCTCAAGCACCTGAAATGAAAATTAAAGGGCGAATTGTAGACAGCACCAAAGTCGAGGGAGTTGAAGCTGTAATGTTAATGGCAGTTCGAACAAGAGATTCCTTGTTGTTGAAATATGCACGTACAGATGTGCAAGGTAATTTCGAAATGAAAGGTTTCGATGCGGACACTTTTCAACTTGTTGTGTCCAAGAAAGGTTATGATGATCGCCTATTACTTATATTAGGCTCAAAAGAAAATAGTGATTTGAATGTTGGAGATATTACCCTTTTTCAAGGTTCTCGTGAACTAGAGGAAGTTGTGATTTTTGCGAATAAAAATCCAATGTATTTCAAAGGTGATACCCTTATGTTTATTGCGGATTCATTTAAAGTAAAAGACGGGGCCGTTGTAGAAGATCTTTTGAAAAAACTTCCAGGCGTACAAGTTCAAAAGGATGGCAAAATAAAAGTGAATGGAAAAGAAGTGAATAAAGTTTTGGTAGATGGCGATGAGTTTTTTGGTAGCGACGCAAAAATGGCGACTCAAAATTTAGAGGCTAAGTCTATAGAAAACATTGCGGTATATGAGGAGGGCGAAGCTGGTGAGTCTGGAGATAAAACACAGGTATTGGATCTGCGATTAAAAGATAGTTCGAAAAAAGGTTACTTTGGTAAATTGGAAGGGGGAACAGATTTTGATAAATTCCATAATGGTAAATTGACGTTTAATAAATTTACGAGCCAACGCAAAATTGGTGCGTACGCCATTGCATCTTCAGTTCCAAATAGTACCCTTGGATGGCAAGATAATTATCAGCTTGGTTTTGATCCGGGTTATTCATTTGATGAAGATGAAAACAACTGGACAGAAAACGATTCATACATTCCAGATTTGGGTTCAGGTTTGCCTCAAGCGTTACGAGCTGGTCTTGTGTACAATGATCAACTTACAAAAAAATATAAATTTGGCGTGAGCTATTTGTTTAATGACACGAAGTTAGTCGTTAAGCAAGACGAAAACACGCAATATTTGTTGGAAGACACTACGTATTCTCAAACTTCAATTTTGAATAATACTGCACTTAGCCAGAGTCATACATTAAATATAACGAATAACATGAAACTGGACTCATTAACCGAATTAGATATTAATTTATCGGCTAGCTTATCATTAAAAGACAATAAGTCAACCAATGTATTAGATTACCTTTCTGAAGAAGTTGTATCCCAACGAAACAATCTTGTTGTTCAAAGTGCGGATGATGAAAAGCAACGCTTAAATGCAGTGGTGAAGTTGAATCGTAATTTCATGAAAAAGAAACGTAACTTGAAACTTGAGTATACAGGAACAACTACTGATATTAATAACTTGTTAGACAATAGGAGTGAAAATCGCTATATCTCAAATACAAGTATTGATTCGTTGTACAGGAATTTGAATTTTACAGTTAAAGAAAATAAAAATGTTGGTTTCATTTCATACACCGAGCCGCTAAACAGGTATTTTAGTGTCATTTTATCAGATCGATTGATTTATGAAAAATCGGAAATGAATCAATTAAATAGCACTTTGACCGGTGCAACTTATTTATTGGATAGCTCAATTTCTTCAAGTTTTCAAACTACGCGTGTAAGTAATTTGGCGAAGGCGCTACTAAAATTTGAAAGAAAGAAAGACATGATCGCTTTAGGGATTGGGTACAAGAATTTAGATCGAAAAAGTCAAGACCAATTTGCAAATACAGGAAATACATTGAGCAATGGAGGAGCTGTTCCATCATTAATCTATAGAAGAAAAATTAATGCAAGTACCCAGTTGCGTTTCAATTATGAATTGAAAAGAGATTTTCCTTCGTTTGATCAAACACAACGCGGTGTTAATGTAAGTAATCCAAACAATGAGGTGAGGAGCAATATTGACTTGAGGCCATCAATTGGGCACAACGTTAGTTTGAATTACAATACCCATGATATGTTGACAGATCAATATATTTACTCGGATGTAAGCGGTGGAATAATTAAGGATGCAATTACAAACACGGTGTCATACGATGCTTTTGGTCGATCAATTTCAACTTATGCCAATGTTGATGGTAATCAATTTGCGAGTGGCTATTTGAGTTATGGAAGAACCTTCTTTAAAAAGTGGTTGAGGTTTAACGCAAATGGAAACTTTAATTACTCTATTAGTAACTCTATCGCAAATGGTTTGGCAAACAAAACGGTTTACAATAACTATGGAGGCGGAATTGAGCTAGAGCATGATTCAGATTCTATTACGGTTGGAATTGGAGCTAATTTTTCATCCAACGGAAGTAGTTCAAATTTTGATCTAGTAGCGAGAGCGCCTCAAGTGGTTCAAAATTATTCAATAGATGTTGAGTTTAGACTTCCTTTCTTTTTTAACATCGAATCTGATATCGATTATTCAATAAGATCAGGTCTTTCTTCTGGGTTTAACCGAAAAGTTGCAATCTGGAATGTTGGATTGTCTAATAAGTTTAAAGAAGACGGGCAGTTTGAAGCCTTCGTAAAAGTGATGGACGTATTGAATCAAAATATTCAAATTTCGCGAGATTTCTCACCAACATTAATTATAGATTCTAAAACAAATGTTGTTGCCCGATACCTCCAAGTTGGTTTTATTTGGAGATTTAAAAACAAATTAGCGCCAGCTACAAAATAATTTTAAGATGAGATTGATAAAAATATTTTTACCCTTAGTGGTACTGTTTACATCAGTAAATGTAAGTAGTCAAAATACTGGTTCGATAGTGTTTGAAAGAAAAACCAATTTATATAAGAGGTATACTGATGAGAGTATAAGGCAATGGATTAAACCTGAAGATCAATATAAAATGGATTTTTTCACGTTGTTTTTCAATGATACTTCCGCTATTTTTATGCCACAAGAATCCGACGCACCGCCATATATGTCGTGGGTGACCCAGCGTCATACAACCAAAACTTCGTTGGTTACTAAAAAAATGGAGCGTCACATGGATGCTCAAGCAGCTGTTTTTTGCATGATTGATAGTGTTAAAACTCCGGCTTGGAAAATTACCGACATTAAGCGCGTTATTGCTGGATATAATTGTTTTAAGGCGTTTTATGAGAAAAACGATTCAACCAATGTTTACGCTTGGTTTTCTCCAGATTTACCTGTTTCAGTCGGACCAGAAGGTTACTCAGGATTACCCGGAACAATTCTAGGATTGGCTGCAGAAAATGGTGGAGAAATATATTTTGCTACTTCTGTGAATCTTAATGCTCCAAATTCAAAAGATCTCGTTATGGATAAAATCAAAGGAAAAGTTTATACCTATAACGAGCTTCTGGGCTTCTTAAAAACTTCCTTTGGTGATAAAATGAATGATCAAGAATTTTACACGTATATGAATTCATTTTTCGGACTCTAATTGCCGCTCATTCTTGTTGAAAACTTGCAAATGACTGACGACTGAAAAATTCAAAAGTCAAGGAAAGGTTCAATTGATTCATGAAATTTTATCTTACTCGCACAGGAAAAAAAGCACATGGTGCTATCATGCTATTTTGGAATTAAATTTCTTGGATTAGACTGAATTACGTAGAATATAAGCTTCAAAATTGAGTGGTCTGATTACGTTTAAGGTATGTTTATGGCCAGCATCCAATTGAAAATAAATTATCAGAAATTACGCTTGAAAAGCAAAATAATATTCCAAACAGAAGCAAGAATAAAATTGCAAATAAAACTTTTCAACATTAAATTACTGAAAAACAGCACTTTTTTCATTTTACCTATTGGATGTCAAGAATAAATGCGTAGCTTTGCACCCCCAAAAGTGTTTTCTGGGGTGAGAATATATTTAAATAATTTAACAAATTTATGCCAACTATTCAGCAATTAGTTCGCAAAGGGCGTACAGCGGTAGTGAAGAAGAGCAAATCTGCTGCTCTTGACTCGTGCCCGCAGCGTAAAGGAGTATGTGTAAGGGTTTACACCACTACCCCTAAAAAACCGAACTCAGCTATGAGAAAAGTAGCAAGGGTGCGTTTAACCAACGGAAAAGAGGTTAACGCTTATATCGGTGGCGAAGGTCATAACCTACAAGAACACTCGTTAGTGCTTGTGCGTGGAGGAAGGGTAAAAGATTTACCTGGAGTTCGTTACCACATTGTTCGTGGAGCAGAAGATACAGCAGGAGTTGAGGGTCGCTCTCAACGTCGTTCGAAGTACGGTACTAAGAGACCAAAAGCAAAAAAATCATAATCTTTTAAGCAATGAGAAGAAGAAAAGCGAAAAAGATTGCCATCCTTCCGGATCCAAAATTCCAGGATGTGCAAGTAACCAAGTTTGTAAATAACTTGATGTATGACGGTAAGAAAAGTCTTGCCTTCAAGATTTTCTACGATGCGATTGAAATCGTTGACGGGAAAATTGAAGAAACCCCTGGTTTAGATACATGGAAAAAAGCAATCGAAAACATTACGCCTTCTGTTGAGGTGCGTTCTCGTCGTGTAGGTGGTGCAACTTTCCAAATCCCTACTCCAGTGCGTGAATCACGTAAAGCTTCATTGGCCATGAAATGGTTGATCAGCTACGCTAGAAAGCGTAATGAGAAAACAATGGCAGGTAAACTTGCTTCTGAAATTATCGCTGCTTCGAAAGAAGAAGGTGCTGCTTTCAAGAAGAAAGAAGATACATTGCGTATGGCTGAAGCTAATAAAGCGTTTTCACACTTTAGATTCTAATAGTAATGGCTAAAAGAGATTTAACATTCACACGTAACATTGGAATTATGGCTCACGTAGATGCTGGTAAAACAACAACTACAGAGCGTATCCTTTATTATACTGGTATTTCACACAAAATTGGTGAAGTACATGATGGCGCTGCAACGATGGACTGGATGGAGCAGGAGCAAGAACGTGGTATTACCATTACTTCTGCTGCAACAACATGTTTCTGGAAATACAGAGATCAAGAGTATAGAATGAATATTATTGACACACCTGGTCACGTTGATTTTACCGTTGAGGTAGAACGTTCATTACGTGTATTAGATGGTGCAGTAGCATTGTTTTGTGCTTCTTCTGGTGTAGAGCCACAATCGGAAACGGTTTGGCGTCAAGCTGATAAATACAAAGTTCCTCGTTTAGGTTTTGTTAATAAGATGGACCGTGCAGGTGCAGATTTTTTCAAAACTGTAGACCAAATTAAAGAACGTTTAGGAGGTAATCCAGTTCCACTTCAAATTCCAATCGGAGCTGAAGATGACTTTACAGGTGTTGTTGATTTGATCAACATGCGTGGTATCGTTTGGAATGAGCACGATAAAGGTATGACTTGGACTGAAGTTCCAATTCCTGCTGACTTAATGGATGTTGTAAACGAGTACCGTGAAAAATTAGTAGAAGCAGTAGCTGAATCTGATGAGGCTTTGATGGAGAAATTCTTCGAAGATCCAAATTCGATCACTGAAGCAGAAATGCATGCAGCTATTCGTAAATCTACTATCAATATGTCGATTCAACCAATCATGTGTGGTTCATCTTTCAAAAACAAAGGTGTACAAACTATGTTGGATGCGGTTATGGCTTTCTTGCCATCTCCAATGGATATCGATGCAATTGAAGGAATTGATCCTAAAACAGATGAAGTTGTTTCACGTCAACCAATGACAACTGAGCCTTTAGCTGCTTTAGCGTTTAAAATTGCTACAGATCCTTTCGTTGGTCGTTTATGTTTCGTAAGAGTTTATTCAGGTAATATTCCTGCCGGTTCTTATGTATACAATACACGTACTGGAAACAAGGAACGTATTTCTCGTTTATTCCAAATGCACTCAAATAAGCAGAATCCAATCGAATTATTGGACGCTGGTGATATTGGTGCTTGTGTTGGTTTTAAAGATATCCGTACTGGAGATACTTTATGCGACGAAAAAAATCAAATTGTTTTGGAGTCTATGGACTTCCCAGAACCAGTAATCGGTATCGCAATTGAGCCTAAAACTCAAGCAGATATGGATAAACTATCTATGGGGTTAAATAAATTAGCTGAAGAAGATCCTACATTTAAAGTTCATACAGATCAAGATTCAGGTCAAACTGTAATCTCAGGAATGGGTGAGCTTCACTTAGAGATTTTAGTTGAGCGTTTGAAGCGTGAGTTTAAAGTTGAGGTTAATGAAGGTGCTCCTCAAGTTGCTTACAAAGAAAATATCACAGTTGCTGTTGATCACAGAGAAGTTTACAAAAAACAATCTGGTGGACGTGGTAAATTTGCTGATATCGTTTTCAAACTTTCTCCGCAAGATAATCCTGAAAAAACAGGTCTTGAATTCATTAATTCAGTAAAAGGTGGTAATATTCCTCGTGAATTTATTCCTTCAGTTGAAAAAGGATTTAGAGAATCTATGAAAACTGGTGTTATGGCAGGTTTCCCTATGGATGCTATGAAAGTTGAGTTGTTGGATGGTTCTTACCATGCTGTCGATTCAGATTCATTATCATTCGAAATCTGTGCTAAGGTTGCTTACCGTGAATCAATGAAGAAAGCGAAGCCTATTTTACTTGAACCAATCATGAATTTAGAGGTGCTTACACCAGAAGAAAACATGGGTGATGTAGTAGGAGATTTGAACCGTCGTCGTGGCCAAATGGCTGGAATGGATGACCGTAATGGTGCGAAAGTTATCAAAGCGCGTGTTCCTCTTTCTGAAATGTTCGGTTATGTAACTCAGTTACGTACAATTTCATCAGGTCGTGCAAGTTCAACAATGGAATTTTCACACTTCGAAGAAGCACCACGTAACGTTGCGGATGCAGTTGTTGCAAAATTAAATGGAAAAATTACAGCTTAATTCAAACGAGATATGAGCCAAAGAATTAGAATTAAATTAAAGTCGTACGATCATAACTTGGTTGACAAATCGGCAGAAAAAATCGTGAAAACAGTAAAAGCTACAGGTGCTGTAGTGAGTGGACCAATTCCACTTCCAACACACAAGAGAATTTACACCGTTTTACGTTCACCACACGTTATGAAGAAAGCACGTGAGCAGTTCCAATTATGTTCTTACAAAAGACTTTTGGACATCTACTCATCTTCTTCTAAAACAGTTGATGCGTTAATGAGACTTGAATTGCCAAGTGGAGTTGATGTTGAAATCAAGGTGTAACGGATACACGAATTAAAACAAGTAATTAACAAATAATAAATAAACAAAGTATGCCCGGAATTATTGGTAGAAAAATCGGTATGACTAGCATCTACAGTGCCGAGGGTAAGGCAACACCATGCACAGTGTTAGAGGCTGGTCCTTGCGTAGTTACACAACTAAAAACGCAAGACAGAGACGGATATGACGCAGTACAGCTTGGATTTGGAAAACGTAAGGAGAATAATACTCCGAACGCGTTAAAAGGCCATTTCAAAAAAGCGAATACTGATCCAAAATCTAAATTAGTTGAATTCAAAGGATTCAACGGATTAAGTTTAGGAGATGTCGTAGACGCAAACATTTTTGAAGAAGGAGAATACGTAGGTGTCTCTGGAGTTTCAAAAGGTAAAGGTTTTCAAGGGGTTGTAAAACGTCACAACTTCGCAGGAGTTGGGCAATCAACTCACGGTCAACACAACAGATTAAGAGCTCCAGGATCTATTGGTGCTTGTTCTTATCCAGCAAAAGTATTCAAAGGAATGCGTATGGCTGGTCAAATGGGGAACAAGAACGTTAAAATAGAAAACTTGGTAGTTTTGAAGATTTTGACTGACAAAAACCTTATTATAGTTAAAGGTTCTGTTCCAGGAGCTAAAGGTTCAATCGTAACAATTTCGAAATAATGGAAGTAAAGATATTTGACAAAACAGGGAAAGCGACTAAGAAAGTTGCTACTCTTTCAGATGCCATTTTTGGAATTGAACCAAACGATCACGCAATTTACTTAGATGTTAAACAACATTTAGCTAATCGTCGTCAAGGAACTCATAAGTCCAAAGAAAGAGCTGAAATTTCTGGTTCAACTAGAAAATTGAAGAAACAAAAAGGTACGGGTGGTGCTCGTGCTGGTAGTGTGAAATCTGGTACTCGTGTCGGTGGTGGTCGTATTTTCGGTCCTCGTCCTCGTGATTATCATTTCAAATTGAATATCAAATTGAAGCGTTTAGCGCGTCAGTCAGCATTGGCTTACAAAGCAAAAACAGATTCAATCTTGGTAATTGAAGATCTATCGGTTGAAACACCTCGAACTAAAGATTTTATTGCTCTTTTGAGTAATTTAAGCCTGACAAATGAAAAAGTTCTTTTCGTAGTAGGAAGCAACGACAGTAATGTTTACATGTCTGCACGTAACTTAGGAAGAGTGAAAGTATCAGTAGCATCTGATATCAACACATACGATGTATTGAACGCGAAGAAAATCGTACTAGCACAAAGCAGTATCGAAGTAATTGAAAACATTCTTAACTAATAAGTAATGAATACAATAATAAAGAAGCCTCTGATCACTGAGAAAGCATCAATTACCACTGAAAAAAGTGGTAAATTTTCTTTCGTAGTAGATAGAAAAGCAAACAAGCTTCAAATTAAGCAAGCCGTCGAAAAAATGTATAACAATGTTCACGTTGTTAACATAAATACAATGACCTATGGCGGTGGAAAATCCTCTACGAAATATACGAATAGAGGTGTCGTTGAGCAAAAAAGAGCAATATGGAAAAAAGCCATAGTGACTCTTGCTGATGGAGAAACGATTGATTTGTACAATAACCTTTAAGAAAGCGAAATGGCACTTAAAAAATTCTCGCCTACCACTCCAGGGCAAAGACATAAGATTAACTCTGATTATTCTGAGGTTACAACTAACCGTCCAGAAAAATCATTAGTTGAATCAAACAAAAAATCTGGTGGACGAAATAACGACGGTCGCATGACAATGCGATATGTCGGAGGAGGACACAAACACCAGTACCGTGTTGTCGATTTTAAAAGAGACAAGCACGACGTACCAGCAAAAGTTAAACAGATCGAATACGATCCAAATAGAACTGCTCGTATTGCATTACTTTATTATGCAGATGGAGAGAAACGATATATTATCGCTCCAGAAGGATTAAAAGTTGGTGATACAGTTGTTGCTGGTAAAGAAGCTACACCTAACGTAGGTAATGCTCTTTATCTTTCAGATATACCATTGGGATCTGTAATACACAACATCGAATTGAAGCCTGGTAAAGGTGGATCGATTGCACGTGGAGCAGGTACTTATGCACAACTACAGGCTCGTGATGGTCGTTATGCGATTATCAAAATGCCTTCGAGTGAAACTCGTTTAATACTTGTAACATGTATGGCTACTCTTGGTTCGGTTTCGAATTCAGAGCATTCTTTAGTTGTTTCAGGTAAAGCTGGTAGAAGCCGTTGGTTAGGTCGTCGTCCACGTGTACGTGGAGTTGTAATGAATCCAGTAGATCACCCGATGGGTGGTGGTGAAGGTAGAAATGCCGGAGGTTTACCACGATCTAGAAAAGGTTTGCCTGCTAAAGGATACAAAACAAGATCTAAACAAAAGTATTCAGATAAGTTTATTATTGAAAGACGTAAAAAATAAGAAGATATGAGTCGTTCCCTTAAGAAACCGCCGTTTATACATTATAAACTGGCGATTAGAGTAGATGAAGCTCAAGCTTCAGGAAGTAAAACCGTGATTAAAACATGGTCTAGAGCTTCCACAATTACGCCTGATTTTGTAGGCTTAACGTTTGCAGTTCACAATGGTAACAAGTTTATCCCTGTGTTTGTAACAGAGAATATGGTAGGACACAAGTTAGGTGAATTTTCACCAACTCGTAACTTCCGCGGCCACGGTGGCAACAAGAAAGATAAAAAACGCTAATAGTAGTCAACATGGGTGCTAGAAAAAGATTAATGGCGGATCGCATAAAGGAGGAAAAGAAAGTTGTAGCCGTAGCTCAACTGAATAAATCTGGGATTGCGCCAAGAAAAATGAGATTAGTTGCTGATCTCGTTAGAGGAATGGATGTCAACAAAGCAATGAACGTTTTGCATTTTAATGCTAAAAACGCTTCAGTTAGTTTGGAAAAACTACTTCGCTCTGCGATTGCAAATTGGGAAGCTAAAAACGAAGGTAAAAGTATCGAAGAAGCGGATCTTTATGTAAAAACGATAGAAGTAGCAAGCGCTGCAATGTTGAAAAGAATCCAAGCGGCTCCACAAGGGAGAGCGCATAGAGTTAGAAAACGTTCAAATCACGTAACCATCGTTGTTGATGGCAGAAACAAATAAGTAAGATGGGACAAAAAACAAATCCAATAGGTAATAGACTTGGCTACATTCAAGGATGGGAGTCTAACTGGTACGGAGGCGATCAATACAAAGATAAAATCATTGAAGATCACCAAATTCGTAAGTATTTGAATGCCCGTCTTGCAAAAGCGAGTATTGCCAAAATCATCATCGAACGTACGTTGAAACTTGTAACAGTAACAATCAATACAGCTCGTCCGGGTGTTATCATCGGGAAAGGAGGTTCTGAGGTTGATAAACTGAAAGAAGAATTAAAAAAATTGACGAAAAAAGAAATTCAAATCAACATTTTTGAAGTAAAGAGACCTGAACTCGATGCTCGTTTGGTTGCGGATGGAATTGCTCGTCAAATCGAAGCGCGTGTTTCTTTTCGTCGTGCGATTAAAATGGCGATTGCTTCTACCATGAGAATGGGGGCTGAAGGAATCAAAGTTAAGATCTCTGGTCGTTTGAATGGTGCTGAAATGGCTCGTACAGAGATGTACAAAGACGGACGTACTCCATTACATACGTTCCGTGCAGACATCGACTACGCAGTAGGAGAAGCACTTACTACTTATGGATTAATCGGAATCAAAGTATGGATCTGCAAAGGTGAAGTATTTGGTAAAAGAGATCTTTCTCCAAACATTGGAATGGTATCGGCTCAAGGAGCTAAGCCAGGACATGGAGGAAATGATCGTAATGACCGTGGTCCACGTAAGCCAGGAGCAGGAGCTCCAGGTGCAAAAAGAAAGAAAAAGTAATCGAGAATTTTTAAAGACTCAGAAAAATGTTATCACCAAAAAGAACGAAGTTCAGAAGAGTACAAAAGGGTCGTAACCGAGGCGAGGCACAACGTGGAAGCACAATTGCCTTTGGATCTTTCGGTTTGAAAACCCTTGAGCCCGGATGGATAACTTCACGTCAAATAGAAGCTTCACGTATCGCAGTTACGCGTTTCATGAAGCGTGAAGGAAAAGTATGGATCAGAATTTTCCCTGATAAACCAGTTACGTCTAAGCCTGCAGAGGTACGTATGGGTAAGGGTAAAGGAGCTCCTAGCCACTGGGTTGCAGTTGTTAAACCAGGTCGCATTATGTTTGAAGCGGATGGCGTACCTTACGAAATTGCTAAAGAAGCAATGCGTTTGGCAGCACAAAAGCTTCCAGTAAAATGTAAATTCATTGTCCGCAATGATTATGTTGTACCAGTAAAATAATCGAACGATGAAACAACAAGATATTTTAAAACTTTCTGACGCAGATTTGTCAAAGAAAGTAGGAGAGTTGAGAGACCAAATGGAAAAAGTGATCATAACACACCGTGTTACACCAATTCAGAACCCTTTGTCAATACGTGATCAACGTAAGACAATTGCACGTCTTCAAACCGAATTAACAAAACGCAAAGCTTAGGCTAAGCCTAGCAAAATCAACGTGTTATGGAAGAAAAACGTAATTTAAGAAAAGAACGTATTGGGATTGTTACTAGCGACAAAATGGAGAAATCGATTGTCGTTTCTGTAGAAAGAAAAGTAAAACATCCAAAATATGGTAAGTTTGTCAAAAAAACTACTAAATTTGTCGCCCACGACGAAAAAAACGAATGTAACTCAGGTGACACCGTTAAGATCATGGAGACTCGTCCAATGTCTAAAAGCAAGAATTGGAGATTAGTAGAGATTGTAGAAAGAGCTAAATAATTTTTGTAGAATGATACAACAAGAATCAAGACTTTCAGTAGCTGACAACAGTGGCGCTAAAACCGTTTTGTGTATCCGAGTTCTCGGAGGTACAAAGCGTCGTTACGCTTCAGTTGGCGATAAAATCGTAGTTGCTGTAAAGAGTGCAATGCCCTCTGGGGCCGTTAAAAAAGGAACGGTTGTTAAGGCAGTAATAGTAAGAACCAAAAAAGAAGTTCGTCGCGCAGATGGATCTTATATTCGTTTTGATGATAACGCTTGCGTTATTTTAAATCAAGCTGGCGATATGAGAGGAACCCGTATTTTCGGACCTGTAGCGCGGGAGTTACGTGAAAACAATTATATGAAGATTGTTTCTCTAGCCCCTGAAGTACTTTAAATCTGTAAGTCATGCAAAAGAAACTGCACATTAAAGTAGGAGACACCGTTAAGATATTAACAGGTAGCTCAAATGGAAAAGAAGGAACAATTCGTTCTATCGACAAAAAGAAAGACCGTGCCATTGTGGAAGGTCAAAACATCGTAAAGAAACACGCTAAACCAAGTGCAACAAATCCGGAAGGAGGAATTGTAGAAATGGAAGCTGGTATTCACATTTCTAACCTTATGGTTGTAGTGAAAGGTCAAGCTTCTAGAACTGGTCGTAAACCGAACAAAGAAGGTAAACTTGTGCGTTATTCTAAAAAATCAGGAGAGGAGATCAAGTAATGACAAAACATACACCAAGATTACAAGAAATGTATAAGCAGGAAATTGTTGCTGCTCTTACTGAACAATTTGGATACAAAACTTCAATGAAGGTTCCAAAATTAACTAAAATCGTTCTTAGCCAAGGAGTTGGAGATGCGGTTTCTGACAAGAAATTAGTAGATAACGCTGTTGCAGATTTATCTCGTATTGCTGGTCAAAAAGCTGTAG
>JAYSRU010000058.1:0-5788 GCA_043720875.1 Crocinitomicaceae bacterium | reverse complement strand
TTAAAGGGTGTGTTTCAAGCGATGAAACACACCCTTTTTGCTATTCGGAAAACCAAATCGCTGTTTCGGAAATCAAAATCGGATTTACTTTAGATTTTGCTTACTTTTGTAAAAAAAACTTATGAAAAAAATATTACTTTCTTTCGGACTTCTTGTCATTACAACCCAAGCAATATCGCAATCAACATTTGGCTTAGTTTCACACTACAGTTTCAATACTGCTAATTCACTAGATGAAGTAGGAACTAATGACTTAACGTTAATGAACGGAGCACTTTACGGACTAGACAGGTTTGGAAACGCTAGCCGATCAGTACGTTTGGATGGTGCTAATGATTATATGCGTACGAATTCACCTTTTTTCTACCCTGGTGCAGCTTATACAATTTCAGTTTGGTTCAAATCTTCAAGCGCAAGTCAAACAAGTCAAACGTTTGTTAATACTTTTCCGCATACCCAACTTACACTCGGTTACAACTTTTACAGCGACAATTCGTTTGATTCTGGTTTAGGTGACGGTTCAGATTGGACCATTTGCTCAGCTACGGCGAACGGCTTAGATACATTTAATGTTGCTGGAATTGATGTAACGGAATGGAATAACTATGTTTTGACGTATGACCTTACAACTTGGAACTATTATATGAATAATGTTCTAGTTAATTCATGTGGCTCAGGTATTCCTGCAAACGTTGTATCAGATTTATTTTTTGGATCAATTTCATTCGGACCTTTATCATTCTTTAATGGCTATTTAGATGACATTCGTGTCTATAACAGAGCGTTGAACTTGAATGAAGTAGCTCAATTACTTTATGAAGATAATCCTGTAGTTAATTTGGATGAAAATGAACTAAACTTCATGACGATTTCACCAAATCCTGCTGTAACTTCTATTAAAGTTACATTAAAATCTCCTGCACATGTGACACTTACCAATGTATTGGGTGATGAATTATCAACAATACAAGTAACTGAATCTGAAAACATTGATTTATCAAATTTATCGAACGGAGTTTACTTCTTAAAAACTACAAATGGTAAAACTTTGAAGTTCATAAAACAATAGTAAAACCAACCGCCTTAAGTAATAGCCTTAGTATTTGTTTACTAAGGCATTTTTTTTGCGTTAAAACAAAATTCTTTGTAATAAGTATCGCCTATAATTAAATGATCCAATACCACGAAAATAAATACTATTATTTCCCGAATTACGCTTTTATGAGCGTTCACAAACTTAGGCAATAGTGCAACAATATCATTTTATTGAAGAAACCTAAACGCTTTGTTCAATTAAAGTATAACGAAGGTGACTTTATAAACCGTCCAACTCTTCTTGTAACTCGTTTTCTTCCAATTCGATATTATGTTGTTTTGCAAAGGCTTGTTGTGCTTTTGAGAAATTAGCGTCGACTATCGCTTCATCGGCAGTAACTCTTTCCAAAATAACAGTCATTTTTGCAATTTCTTCGTCTCCAAGGTTTTCTAAAAACAAAAGATCTAGTATTGCCTTATAGTCTACCGAAAACGTTTTGTAATAAAACTTAAACAATACGGTTGCTGTATTACGCAATTCGACGTTTCCTTCATACCCATTAATTTTTTCTATTTTGGAAATAGCACCTTCGGTTGTTCTGAGCATTTTATCCAAAATAGGCTGAACACTCTCTCGGGTTGCTCCAGATTCACCTACTTTTTCATTGAATTCAATAATTAGTCCTGAAATTTGGTTTTGTAGATCAACAATGTAATCATTATATTCAATAGCATTCTTGAACGTTGGAGCTGCTTTGAACGTTTGACCTGAAACTTTACTTGTAAAGGTTACTAGTAAAAGAATAAAAAGTGTTTTCATACTACCTCGTTGTTTTCTCAAAAGTAAAACTTTTTTATTTAGTTGACATGAATTATTTACTCAAATCGCTCAAAGACTGTCAATTGTATGTCAAAAATCATCTTAGTTCATTTCTCCAATACTTTAAGTTTTAACTAAACGTCTTTAAGTTTGTAAATCCTAGACAACAAAACTTTAAGATGCATAAAAGAATAAAAGACCTCCATCTTTTTTCAAAGCCTTATTAGCTTTGCTGCTAAGGCATTTTTTGCATTCAAACTAAATTATTTATTCTATATTCACGCATTCTATTTATACAATTCTACTGTGTACAAACTATCTACAAAATTATTTATTTTTACCCTATTATTCCTGTCTCAAGATTTTGGACAAGCGCCTTTAGCTAAATATGTTCGTTTGCTCGAAACGGCTAAAAGTGACACGGGTAAAGTAAACATTTACATAGATCTGATTGACGCACTACAAGATGAAGATCCCCAGGTATGCTTAGACTATTCAATTGAAGCTGTAAAAATAGCCAAAGCTTCCAACTTCAAATTGCACATCGTTTATGATAAAATAAGTCAACTGTATATTTCTCTGGCGCAATACAAAAAGGCTACAGATTTTACTTTTCTCATTTTAAACATTTCAAAAAATCTTAAAGGAAATGAAAAATACGATTATACCGGAAGAGCAAACGAAAAATTAGCTTCAATTTATTCGACCCTCAAAAACAATCAGCTTGCTATCAAACATCAAACTGAGGCAATTGAATGGTATAAAAAGATTAAGAATGATAACTACTATCTAGTCGCTTATATAAATTTAGCGAACTATTACATGTCTGCTGGTAAAATTGATAAAGCCATCTATTATTATGAATATGCGGAAACCAATTTGGTGAGTCAAAAAAACTATGACTATCTATCTTACATTTACAGTGGAATGGCTGGTTGTTATAGCGATAACGGGGAGCATTTTAAATCTGTTGAATATTACGAAAAATCAAAAAACGCAGTACTTAAATACACTCCTGAAGACATTAGTTCATTGGCAGTAGCGTATAGTAACATTGGAAACCAGCAATTGGACACTCGGTCGTATGTTTTTGCCGTAGAAAATTTGACTAGGGCACTTAATATGTTCAAACAACTCGATGATAAAAATTCGATTACCACTGTTTACTACAATTTGGCTACGGCTAATCGATTTTTAAGAAAATATGATTTATCGAATGACTTCATGACCTTATACGTACAATTGAAAGATTCTATTTTTGATGCCGATACCAAACGTACCATTCATGATATTTCAATCAAATATGAGTCTGAAAAGAAGGAACAAAGAAATAAGATATTAGCAAAAGATAATGAAAAGAAGCAACTCTCCATTTATTACGCATTAGGTGCATTATTTTTAATTACTTTCGTGTTAATCGTAATTTTCAGGAATAGTCGTATTAAATCGCGGATCAATCAACAACTTGAAGCACAAAACAAATTCATTGAGGAGCAAAAATTATTGGCCGAAATACAACATGTATTATTAGAAGAAAAATCAATTGAAATTACGGATAGCATCAAGTATGCTGAGCGTATTCAAGGTGCAATCCTTCCTCCAGAAAAGAAATGGAGATCCATATTGCCCAATTCGTTTATCTTAAATAAACCCAAAGATATTTTAAGTGGTGATTTTTATTGGATTGCAGAAACGGATAATAAAATATTTGTTGCAGCAGCGGATTGTACAGGCCATGGAGTTCCAGGCGCATTAATATCAATCGTAAATTTCAATTTACTCAATAAAGCAGTGTTAGAACGTGGAATTACCGAACCTTCGGAAATATTAGATGCTGTAAATAAATGGCTTACAGAAAGCTTAAACCAAACTACAGAAGAAAGTACGATCAAAGACGGAATGGATATTAGCCTAATTTCGATCTCTAAGCTTGATGGTAGTGTAAAATTTAGTGGAGCGAACAACCCGCTTTACCTGTTTAGCGGCAACGAATTAATTGAATACAAGGCCGATAGGTTTCCAGTTGGAGCCTATATTAATGAGAAAATCAATCATTTCACAACGAATGACATTTCGGTAAAGCCAGGAGATACCATTTACTTGTTTTCGGATGGATTTCCAGATCAATTTGGTGGAGAAAAAGGTAAGAAATATAAATACAAACAATTTAAGGAAACACTAGCTCTGGCTAAAGATTTACCTATTTCCGAACAACACGATTTCTTATTCAATGCATATGCTACTTGGCGCGGGACAATAGAGCAAACAGACGATGTTTTGGTAATTGGAATTCAACTTTAATTACTTCGTTCTCCCTCCCACTATCTTGTTATATTCAATATCGTTCGGCTCCCACAGTTCAATTTTATTGCCTTCAAGATCCAGAATATGTATAAATTTTCCATAGTCAAAAGATTCGATTTCATCCAGTAATACGACGCCTTCTTTTTTCAATTCTTCCACCAGCCATTCAAGATTTTCCACACGGTAATTGATCATGTATTCTTTCGGAGATGGTTCAAAATAGTTAGTAGTATCTGCAAACGGACTCCATTGCGTAAAACCTTTTTCTTCTGGTGCATCACTTTGAATCCACTCAAAATTAGTTCCGTATTCATCCGTATCTAAACCCAAATGATTCTTATACCACGCTTTCATTTGATTTACGTCTTTGCATTTAAAAAAAATGCCACCTATTCCTGTTACTTTTTTCATGGTAAATAATTAATCGATACTGTTTTCTAAGCGCTCAAGCATTGCTAATACAGTTGCTTTTTGTGCTAATCCGGTTCCTTCCTTCGTGGTTGTAGCTATGCCACATGCCATTCCCCAGTTCAACATTTGTTCTGTTGAATATTTATTTTGAAGTGCATAAATCAAACCAGCCACCATGCTATCACCAGCGCCAATAGTACTTTTTACGTCTACTTTTGGTGATTTTTTACGAACAATTCCTTCTTTGGTGGCAATAAAAGCGCCATCTCCACCCGAAGAAACTACAACATACGTTGCTTTCCCAGAGGCAATGATCGCTAATGCCGCAATTTCTTGTTCGGGTAAAGTCATGACTTCCTTCCCTTCCATTTCGGCTAATTCTCTACTGTTTGGTTTCACCATGTAAACTTCCTCCGCCAAAGCCAAGGGTAACGCTTTGCCCGCAGTATCTAAAATGATTCTTAATTTTTTTGACCGCAACTTCACAATGAGTTGAGCATAATAGTTAGGCTCAAAATTTAACGGTAGACTTCCACTTAAGATTAAGATATCATTTTCTTCTAGCAATTCTTCTAGACAGTTTTCTATAGCTGCTAGTTCATTTGGAGATATGGCGTTTCCTGGCATACCAAATCGATACTGCAAGTTATTTGAAATATCCACCACCGCCAGGTTTTCTCTCGTCCACGATTCAATATGGATTGGATGCGAATCAAAGTTTTCTTCCTCTAATAATTCTTTAAGTTGTTCACCGCTGTTTCCACCATAAGGATAAATGCACTGACTCGCCATCTCAAGTCTGCTTAAAATGCGAGAGATATTAATTCCTCCACCTCCAGCTTGGTATTTAATGGTATGACATTTAAGCTTATCTTCTGGAACAACTGCTTCCACTTTCGCACTCTTGTCTAAGGCAGGATTTAAACATAAGGAAATAACTTTCATCTTTTTTAGTATTGATCGGTAACTATACGCTTTTGGAAACTTAACTATTTTATTTCAATAATTTCATAAAAATGAAGCTCGGAAAGAAAGTTACTCTAATACTGCACAATCTTCCCACCCAACTTCACATTATTATTACTTTCGAAAGAATAGTAATACACTGCACCAGCTAATGGTTCTAAATAAAATTGCTCATAATCTTGCACAAAAGTATGTTGTGCAATGATGCGCCCAGCTTCATCATAAATAAGCAATTTAGCCGTTGCGTCTGCA
>JAYSRU010000057.1:0-17684 GCA_043720875.1 Crocinitomicaceae bacterium | reverse complement strand
GGTCTGTTAAAAATGGATTTCTTGGGATTAAAAACCCTGACATTAATTAAAGATGCAATTAGAATCATTAAAGAACGAAAAGGAATCGAGTTAGATCCTGAGGCGTTTCCAGTAGATGATTTAGCTACGTATGAATTATTTCAACGCGGTGAAACCGTTGGGATATTTCAATATGAATCTCCCGGAATGCAAAAGTACATGAAGGATTTAAAGCCTACCGTTTTTGCCGATTTAATTGCCATGAATGCCTTGTATCGTCCAGGACCAATAGAATACATTCCTAGTTTTATCAAGCGTAAACATGGAGATGAAGAGATTGTATATGATGTTGCAGATTGTGAAGAATATTTAAAGGAAACCTATGGTATTACGGTTTATCAGGAACAAGTAATGCTACTCTCGCAAAAGTTAGCTGGTTTCACGAAAGGGGAGGCGGATAACTTACGTAAAGCGATGGGTAAGAAATTAAGGGATGTTTTGGATAAAATGCGCCCTGATTTTCTAAAACGAGCGCAGGAAAAAGGCCATGCCTTGGTTCCATTAGAAAAAATCTGGAAAGATTGGGAGGCATTTGCATCCTACGCCTTCAACAAATCTCACTCTACATGTTATGCTTGGGTTGCTTATCAAACAGCTTATTTGAAAGCCAATTATCCTGCAGAATATATGGCGTCCGTTTTAAGTAACAACATGAACGACATTAAACAAGTGTCTTTTTTCATGACAGAATGTAATCGCATGGGGATTCCAGTAATGGGTCCGGATGTGAATGAATCTTCGTTGAAATTTACGGTGAACAAAGAAGGCGTAATTCGCTTTGGAATGGCAGCAGTAAAAGGAGTTGGGCAAAATGCAGTGGAAGATATTGTCAATCAACGGAAAGAAGGTTTATATACTTCATTTTTTGATTTTGTGAAACGCGTTAACCTTCGCCAATGTAATAAAAAAGTAATGGAAAGCCTTGCGTATGCAGGTGGATTTGATTGCTTTACGAATATTCACAGGGCTCAATTTTTCTTTCAAGATCAAGGAAAACCAACGTTTTTAGAAACAGCCATGCGTTTTGGTGCAAGTTTTCAAGAAGGGGCAAATTCATCTCAATTTTCACTTTTTGGTGAGGGTTCTGCTGTTGATGCGCCTGAGCCTAGAATGCCAGATTGTCCTGAATACACTTCTATGTTTAAACTTGGAAAAGAGAAAGAAGTCGTTGGGATTTTTATCTCTGGTCACCCAATGGAAGATTACAGTTTGGAAATAGGGACTTTTTGCAATGCAAATGTTTCGATGATCGATGACGTGGAAGGAAATAAAAGTCGACAAATGAGCATTGCGTGTGTTGTAAGTGAAGCCGAGCATGCCAAAACTAAAAATGGGGACGATTACGGACGTCTAACCATCGAAGATTCTTCTGGATCAAAAAGGTTGATGTTATTTCAAGAAACCTATTTAAAATTTAAGCATTATTTAGAGCCTAATTTAATGCTCGTAATCAAAGGGATGTATAAGATGAGGTACCGAAACAGTACCGTTCCTGAATTTGAAATTACATCAATCGAATTACTAGATAAATTAAGGGAATCGGTAAAGTCAATGACGCTCAAATTTGACGTGAAAACCATAGATTTGCGCACGGTTGAAGATTTGAATGCGCTTTTTGGTCAATATCCTGGAACGGTAGATTTAAGTTTTGATATTTTAAATCAAAATCAAAATGAAACGGTTCGACTAAAATCAAGAACTTTGCGTTTCTCTCCTGAGAACGAATTATTAAAAGAACTTAAAAAATACGATTGTGAAATTAAATTTAATTAGCCTAATCTGCTTTTCGGTGGTTAGTAATGCGGTACTTTCTCAAATTGAGGTGCCAAAAGAAGTACAATTGCCGAAAGTGAAGAAGGAAAAAGTGAAGGTCAAGGATTCTATTGTGAAAACCAATGAATTGTTGATTTCATACATTCCACATTCGTCTTCGCGTACTTTGGTATCCAATGAGGAGCCTTATGGGAAAGTATTAGGTGTTTATGCAGATGAAACCTCAACCGTGAATCACGATTTTGAATTAAGTTTTAGAGCACCAATGAAAAAGGGCTTAGGTTATAAATTAGGAATGCGCTACGCAACGTTTGGTGAACAATATAAATTCCAATTAGTAGATTCAATCTATACGTATCAAACCACCTATAAATATATTGCGTTACCCATAGGGTTAGATTATAAATTAAAGCTAACAAATGGATTAGCTTGGTATTCTTCGGTGTCGTTTATGCCACAGATGAATTTAGGGAGAAAGCAAGAGGTTTCAAATACAACGTCGAAAGGTAAAGAAACCAAAACAACGGATAAATCAGCAACGAAAGTAAATCAAGCAACAATCGGTTTTGTTATTTCAACAGGAATTAGACTTTCGCTGGCAAAAAATGTTCATTTCTACGCGATGCCAGAATTCAGGATTAATACAAGTAGCTCATTTATTTCTCAAGCACCATTTATCCATAAGGCAAAAACATTTGGAGTGCTTTTGGGATTTGGAATCGGGATCTAGATAGTGTGAATTAAAAAAGGGATAGCCAGAACGAATCTTAGGGCAACAAAAAAAGCATCCGAAAATCTCGAATGCTTTTTTAATCTTATAGCTAACTTTCGCTTATGCGTGAGCTAAAACTTCTTTTACCTTGTCTGCTGCTTCTTGCAATAAAGTTGCTGAGTGAACATTTAAGCCAGACTCATCAATTAATTTCTTTGCTTCAACTGCATTTGTTCCTTGTAGACGAACAATAATTGGAACTGGAATAGATCCCATGTTTTTGTAAGCATCAACAACACCTTGAGCTACACGATCACAACGAACGATTCCTCCAAAAATGTTGATTAAAATTGCTTTAACATTAGGGTCTTTTAAAATGATATGGAACGCTTTTTCAACACGTTCTGCATCAGCTGTACCACCTACGTCTAAGAAATTTGCAGGATTTCCACCACTGTATTTAATGATATCCATTGTAGCCATCGCTAAACCAGCACCATTTACCATACAGGCAACGTTTCCATCTAATTTCACAAAATTCAAACCTGCTGCATCTGCCTCAACTTCTGTAGGATCTTCTTCTGAAGTATCACGCATAGCTGCATATTCCGGCTGACGGAATAATGAGTTACCATCCAATGTTACTTTAGCATCTACTGCGATGATTTTTTCATCCGAAGTTTTCAATACTGGATTGATTTCGAACATGGCTGCATCACAACCTAAATATGCATTGTATAATGAGTCAACAAATTTTGTCATTTGTTTGAAAGCCATTCCAGATAAACCTAAGTTAAAAGCAATTTTACGTGCTTGAAAACCCTGAAGTCCAACACGTGGATCAATTTCTTCTTTGAAGATTAAATGAGGTGTGTTTTCGGCAACTGTTTCAATGTCCATTCCACCTTCAGTAGAATACATGATAACATTACGTCCTTTTTCACGATCTAATAAGATAGACATGTAAAATTCTTCTACTTCAACTGCACCAGGATAATATACATCTTGTGCAATTAGAACTTTGTTTACCTTTTTACCAGTATCACTCGTTTGAAGTGTTACAAGATGTCCTCCAAGGATACCAGCAACTTTTTCATCCAAAGCACCAAGTCCTTTTGCAAGAACAACACCGTGCGATCCTGTTTCAGTTACAACACCTTTACCACGTCCACCTGCATGAATTTGTGCCTTAACAACGAACCATTCAGTTCCTGTTGCAGCAGAAAGTTTTTTTGCAGCTTCTTGTGCATTGGCAACATTGTCAACTACAACACCTTCTTGTACAGCAACGCCGTACTTTTTCAATATTTCTTTACCTTGATATTCATGTAAGTTCATCGCTTCAAATTTGTGGAGCAAAAGTAGACTTTATATTGCAGAAGCGCAAGGTAAATGCAGTTTTATTTGCTTTCGGTTTTTACCCACGTCTTAACTGCCAGCTACTGTCAATTTTTTGAGAAGAAAAGTCTTTGTTTTTCATTTCAGTTAACCCGTCCCAAATGCTTTGTATAGAGGCTTCCATCGCTTTTTGTTCGTCTTCCATGGCTTCGTTCATAACCATTGGATCTTGGAAATAGTGCTTCACAAAATTTGTATCAAAATTACCGCTTCTAAATGCTTCATGCTTCATTACATATTTTGCGAAATCTAAAGTGGTACGCAATCCAGATATTTGGTATTCATCAATGGCTTCGATCATGCGTTCAATTGCTTGATGGCGGTTTTCACCCCAAACGATTAATTTTGCAATCATTGGATCGTAATAAATCGGGATATCCATTCCTTCTTGAAATGAATCATCTACGCGCGCAAAACTTTGGGTTGGAATTCTATAGCGTTTCAAGTTCCCAATGTCTGGAGTAAAACCATTTAATGCGTCTTCTGCGTAAACACGAATTTCGATAGAGTGGCCATTTATTTTAAGTTCGTCTTGCAACATGGGCAAACGCTCTCCACGGGCAACTCTAATTTGCCATTCCACTAAATCAGTTCCTGTTATTTCTTCAGTTACAGGGTGCTCAACTTGCAAACGTGTATTCATTTCTAAGAAGTAGAAATTTAAATCACCGTCTAATAAAAACTCAACCGTACCTGCGCCTTCGTAATTACAAGAGCGTGCAACATTACATGCTGCTTCACCCATTTTTACACGCATTTCTGGTGTCAATACCGCACTTGGTGCTTCCTCAATCACCTTTTGATGTCTACGTTGAATGGAACATTCGCGTTCAAATAGGTACACTACATTGCCATGTTTGTCTGCAAATACTTGAATTTCAATATGGCGTGGTTGCGTTACAAATTTCTCAACGAAACAAGCATCATCGCCAAAAGAAGAGCGTGCTTCTGATTGCGCCATTTCCATTTGTTCTTCAAAATTATCCGGACTTTCAATCAAGCGCATTCCTTTTCCACCGCCACCAGCAGATGCTTTTATCAAAACTGGATATCCAATTTGAGCAGCAATTTCTTTTGCTTCTTCGGCAGAAGTAACTGCTCGGTCAATGCCAGGAACTAAAGGAACATTATATTCCTTAACGGTTTGTTTGGCTCTTATTTTGGAACCCATCACAGCCATCGCTTCAGAAGATGGACCTATGAAAGTTATCCCAGCTTTAGTTACTTTGTCTGCAAATTCTCCATTTTCAGATAAAAATCCATATCCAGGATGAATTCCATCTACGCCAATTTCTAATGCTTTTTCTAATATATAATCTTGGCGTAAATAACTTTCAGCCGAAGGAGATTTACCTACATAAATAGCTTCATCTGCAGCGTGTACGTGCGGTGAATTTGCATCTGCATCAGAATAAATAGCGACACTTTGTATGTTCATTTTCTTAAGCGTGCGAATGATTCGCATAGCTATTTCTCCTCTGTTGGCAATTAAAACTTTTTTCATGAAAATTGATTTTCTTTTTTTCTATCCATTACCGTAACCACTTGACTCGTTGCACTTGGCAATGGTGGTACAGGTTTTTGTCTTCTTTTTTTCGTTTTTACGATACGTTTGTTTTCCTTTTTTCTAAAAATATCAAGGAAGAATTGCAACATTTTTAAGTCTTGAAGTTTGTCAAACTCTTCTTGGTAGGTTACACCAGTACCTTGAATCATTTTTCCAGGATTTTTAGCGTCAGATTGGTTAAAAGCACTTAACCTGAATGTTCCGTCTTCGTTGATGAGGTATTCTAAGTTAATGTTTCCAATTCTGGAACTACCGCCCGCTGAATTTTTTTCTACTCCAAAACTACCCTTGATGATTACACGATCGTCTAAGAACTTTTTCTCAAGATCGAGTTGTGAACTGCTGGATTCTAAATTAACTCCCACTTTAACAAAGTCTCCCCCAAGTTTACTGGCCATTACATCCAATTGCTGCTCCAGAATATCGGCTGCTGTACCGGAAGAACCTCCTACACCTGGAGCTTTCGGTATAAATTGTTTCATCACCATTAATGAAACGGCTAAACGTTGTTTTTCTGCTTCTGTAGCTTTGGCTGAGGCCAGTATTTCTTTTTCTTGCGAACTGGCTTGTGGAGCTTGCACGTCAAAACCAAGCTTGAAAGTGGTTAATCCACCTTTAATATCAATAATACAATCCACATTTTGGTTAGAACCTTTCGCAGCAGTTGAAGGGTCTTCGCTTAACAAATTAATGTTGGCTGCAATCGTTTGTTTGGCTTGCACGTTTAATGTAGCGCCCAATGGATCACCCGTCCATGCAATTGTCCCTCCTTTTACGATGTAGAAATTTTGGATGGCAGGACCCATAGTGAAATTATACTTCCCTGAATTCAAGGTGTACGTTCCATTCAACGTAGCATTTCCGAGTGCATTTAATCCTAACTCTAATTTCCCAGAACCGTCGGCACTAATTTCTTCACCCGTTTTATCACTCATGATAAGTTTCATTTTGGCATCTTCAGTTACGTTGAAGGTAAGATCCATGGTAATTCCTGAAACATTAATTTTATCGGGAATAACTTTTATCGGAGCATCTTTCCAAGTTATAAAACTTGATTCTGAAATTTCAGATTGACCATACATTGGGAAATTAATTGCTGTATTTTTTTGAGTCTTTACATTGACAACAATAGCGGTGTTTTCGGCAGTTCCAGAAATTGTTGCTATACCAGTAATATATGCTTTTCCATAGTAAATATCACCCTCCTTGTATTTTGTATTCATTACTAAAAACTGATCCAACGGATGGTATTGGCCTTTTCTGCCCTTTACGGGATTGTACGCATCGTTCTCTAAATCGGCTACAATATCAAATGACCAATTAGTGAAGTTGTCGTGAAAGATGGCGCCTTTGACAATTCCACCATTTCCATCTTCATCAATCAATGGGATATCCTTCAAGTAGATACCATATTCATCTATTTTCACCTTTCCATCTAAGCCAAAATTGACTCCGAGAATTCCAATTTTTGCATTGGCATTTTCAAGGTTAAGGTTGCCCGTAATCATTGGTTTTTCTGGCGTTCCATCAATCTTCAATCTACCGTCAATTGCGCCACGAATTCCACTGATCACCAATGGATCCATAAACGCGTTCGCAATCGTTAGATCAGTATGATCCATTGCAACATTGAAATCAAGAGAATTTTCTTTGCGATCAAGGTAATAGTTCCCATCAAAGGCAAATGTTTTTTGTTTTTTGTAGTTTAGATCACCACCAAGAATAATTGATTTATTGACTTTGTCCCAATCTGCATTTAACGAGATGTCACCCACTTCTTTTTGGTTCAAATATAATTTTTCAACATTCAATCCTCCCGATAGCTCTACGTTAGAAAATGGTGTTCTAACAATAACTTGCCCGTTGAGTAGGCCTGAAATTTCTATTCCTCCACCAATAACATCATTAAAATCAGCGAGAAGAACATCATTAATTCTCAACCTAATTCGATCATCGGTGTCGTTTGATGCAACTCCATCGATTGCGATAAATTGATCGTTGTATTTCATTATGAAGTCTGAGATACTTACATGTTTGGGCTTGTAGCTAATTTTAGACGCATTTGGAAGCACCCACTTTTTACCTTTTAGCACAAAATAAGATGGGTCAATAACAAAGTTGAAATTTTCTTTTCCATTAATGTGCGTATCCCAAGTGAATTTTGATTCCTCAGTGGTGTTAGTATTCCATTGAATAATAGAGTTTAAGTGGTTCCGTGAGCCGCCAGTTTCCAAATTGAGATTTTTCACTTCAAGTGAATCGTTGAGGTAGAATTGGGCGAAATTTAGTTGTGCCAATAATTGACCATTAATCATTTCTTGATCAATATTAATCCCAATAAATCGCTTGTCTAAGTATCGAATTTCATTCGCGTCTATCGATGTTTTAAAGTTATTTGTATAACCGTTGTAATTACCTTTAATTTCTGTGAAGTTGGATAGCGTTAAATCTGGAACAAATATTGTTAATACCTGGTTAAAATCTTTAAAAATAATATCGTAATTGAAATTGTTTCGATCAGTTTTTATAACTTCTGTTGAAGGATTAATTATGGCGGGAAGAATTTTCGAAAATTGGTTTTGAAAGCTTGCGCCAACAGTGTTTACGTCAACAATTCCTTCGATTTTTGCATCCAAAATATCACTATCAATCGTAAGTAGATCTTTTGATGTTCCGCGAATCATTCCAATGGTCATTTTAGGAATGTGTAGATCTAGGTCGCCTTCTTTGTAGGTTAAATTATCAATTGCAATAATTCCAGAGTAATTATTTGGATTTGTACCTGAAAGATTAACGTGCATTTTCGAGTCCAAATATTTCGCTACGTCACTCTTAATTCCTAGTTTATCTAAATTGGCTTTGTCTAGGTCAAGATTAAAATCAAACCGTTGTGTTTTATTAATATCTAAAGAACCATCGTATGAAAGCTTAACGTTAGGATCGTCGACATCAATTTTTCCAATTAACACATTCTTTGCAAAAGAAATATCTTCTAATGCTATGTTTTTGTAATTATATCCACCGTAGTCGAAATTCTGTACCAGGCCATTGACTTCATATATTTCGAATTCGCCTTTTGGAGTAAAAAATCCTTTGGCATCAAAACTACCGTTAAGAATTCCAATATCCTTACTGCCTATTAAACTACCCAGATTCAGGTTGTTGACAGCGATTAGCTTTCCTAAGGGTTTATTTTTTTCAAAATGATAACGTTCTTGGTTGTCCTTAAAGACATGAATTCCTTGGTCTATTGAAATCTGACCAAGATCTGTTTTTAAATCATTTGAACTAATAATGAAATTTTTTGCGCTGCCGCTAAATACAAAGTTTTGTGCGTCAAAGAATCTAATTCGTTGTGCCATTTCACCTAATTCCAAGTAGTCTGTTTTACTCGAAATTGGGAGTTTAATTTTCTCCAGATCTGCAACTAATATTCGTATTTGCTTGAATTTCTCCTTAAAGTTAGAGTTGCTTAATTTTGCAAAGTTTGGTAGTTCAAAATCCCCTAAAATTTTTGATTCTTTTCCAATGCGTAGGTCAAGGTTGGTTATAGCAAGCTTTGCAATTGGGTTGTCTAAGTCGGCAGTAATTTTGATTTTTTCATCCATTCCTTCTATAGTTGGAACAAAATAACTCACATCTTTAAGTGACACTACAGTCTTTTCTAAACGAACGCGAAATTTCACTTTATTTACAAAGTCTCCAAAATCACTGGCTTTGTCAACCAATAAAGCAAATTGAGGTAAAATAAGTGAAGAGTTAGGCGTTTCAATTGACAGGTTTCGAACACGATATCCTTTTGGGGAGATTAGCGCTTTTCCACTCATTTTGTTAATTGCGAAACCACAACGTTCTTGGAATGACAGTTGCTCAATTTTGAGTTGAATAGTACCCTTCGAGCTTAAAATGTTTTTTGCATTAAGGTTTAAGTGCTTAAGCGCTAAATGATTAAAGTCTATTCCGAAGGCTAATTCTTTCTTTCGATTATCATGAAAACTAAAATTCAGATCATTCAAAACCACACTTTTTACAGCCACATCAAAAGGCTCGCTTTTACTGGTGGTTGTATCAGAAGATGCAAAATAATCTGCCAAGAATTTAAAATTCCAGTCGCCATTACTTTTTGCTCGATAGATGTTCACATTTCCTTCATCTAGCTCAACTTTACTGAGTTTAATAAATCGCTTATCTAAGTTAAATCTTTCAACGGTTGCGTAGAGTGTTTTGATATAACTTAAGGTGTCATTTTCCTTGTCAATAATTAATACTCCGTCTAAGGCAACTTTGTCGATGAAAATTATAGAAAGTTTATCAATTTTTATTGTGGCATCAAGTTCTTTACTCAAATATTCTGTTGCTTGACGAGCGAAATAGGTTTGGGCACGGGTACTTCTGATCGCAAAGGATAACAAAATAATTAACGCCAAAACAATCTCCCAAAGGAAAAGAGTTGTATGACCTAGTATTTTGAGTAATTTTACCATTTAATCTACAAAACTAACAAAAAGTTGGAGGAAAAGGAAGTTATTATTCTAGCAATCGAATCATCTTGTGATGATACCAGTGCAGCGGTGCTAAAAAAACGTACAATATTGAGTAATGTTGTTGCTGGACAAGAGGTTCATAGCCTTTATGGCGGGGTTGTTCCAGAACTTGCATCCCGTGCTCACCAACAAAATATTGTGCCAGTAGTTGCTGCGGCTTTGATAAAAGCGAAACTCACGATAGATGACATTGATGCAATTGCTTTTACCAAAGGACCTGGACTTTTAGGATCATTGATTGTTGGAACTGCTTTTGCAAAAAGTTTAGCCTTGGCCAAAAACATTCCGTTGATTGAAGTAAATCATATGCAGGGTCATGTTTTGGCTCATTTAATTGACGATGGAACGCCGATTCCAACTTTTCCTTATTTGTGTTTAACTGTTTCTGGAGGACATACCCAAATCGTACGCGTGAATTCGCCGTTAGATTTAGTTGTTTTGGGGACTACAATGGATGACGCTGCGGGTGAGGCATTTGATAAAACTGCCAAATTGTTAGGCTTGCCTTATCCCGGAGGACCTTTGATTGACAAGTATGCACAACAAGGTAATCCTTTCAAATATACCTTCACAAAGCCTAAAATGGAAGCTTTAAATTTTAGCTTCAGTGGCTTGAAAACGAATATCATCCAGTTCTTGCAACGCTTAGAAAAAGCGGGCGGAGAAAAACCAAAACTGGAAGATATTTGTGCTTCTGTGCAACAGACCATTTTAGACATTTTATTTGAAAAGTTTATTTTGGCCAGTGAAATGACAGGAATTAACCAAATCGCTATTGCTGGAGGAGTTGCGGCCAATTCAGGATTAAGAAAAAGACTTAAATTGGAAGGGGATAAACGAAATTGGGATGTGTACATTCCAGCATTCGAATATTGCACAGATAATGCTGCGATGATTGCGATCACAGCACATTATTTATATGAAAACAATGAGATTGCGGATCAATCTACAGCAGCAAGTGCGCGTTTATCGTTAAAAACAGAAGCATGAGTAGCCCACTAATTGAGTTGCCAAAAGCGTTTGTTGAGCGTATTGAACACGAAAACTTTTACCCCTCAACGTTATTGCAGGCCTTAAATGGAGTGTCTCCAATTTCGATTCGTCAGCATCCGCAGAAAACTATACACGCTTTTGAGGTCAGTACCAAAATTTCTTGGTGTGAAGGTGGAGATTATTTAAGCGAAAGACCAAGTTATACGCTTGATCCCTTATTCCATGCTGGTTGTTATTATCCACAAGAAGCTGGTTCCATGAATTTGGATGGTATCATGCGCCAACTTGATTTGCATGAGGATCCAATTGTGCTCGATCTCTGTGCTGCTCCTGGAGGAAAATCAACGTTACTTGCCGCTTTTTTACGTGGGAAAGGTTTATTGCTAGCAAACGAACCCGTACCCAATCGTGCGACAATTCTAAAAGAAAATTTAATCAAATGGGGATACAAAAATACAATTGTAGTTTCCAACAAGCCGTCAGATTTTGAAGCGCTGCCATTTCATTTTGATGTAATTGCGGTTGATGCACCTTGCTCTGGTGAGGGAATGTTTCGAAAAGATCAAAATTCCCGTTCAGAATGGAGTCCAAGTAATGCCGATATGTGTGCCGTTCGACAGCAAGATATTCTTACTGAAATTTGGCCGAGTTTATCCGAAAATGGATATTTAATTTATTCAACCTGCACGTTCAATACAACTGAAAATGAAGGAGTAGTCCGGTTTGCTCAGAATGAGTTGGGTGCAACTAGGATTGACTTAACTGTGGATGAACACCTCAAAAATGGGAGAGACGGATTAGGTTATTATTGTTTACCAGGAACGGTGGAAACGGAAGGTTTTTATTTTGTAGTACTTCAAAAAAAGACGTCAACACGCGATTCAAAAGCACGTATTAAAGCCAAAAGCACCATCTGTCATGATCTGAAAATTGTTGAGTCGTTTGTTGATGTAGCAAAGGAAGACGCGGTTTTGCTTTGGGAAAATAAATTGTTTTTACACCCAAAAAAATTTACTGATCATTTTTTAGCGGCCCAAGCGAATTTACGCATCATGAAATTTGGAACCGAATTAGGCGAAATTGCTAAGAAAGGACTGATCCCTCACCATGCTTTGGCAATGCAAGTGAATTCAAATCCATTGAAAAAAGCGTCCATTGAACTTGACAAAACAACGGCCTTAAGTTATTTAAAAGGTGATGCGATTAAAGTTGATGGCGCCTTGGGTTGGGTGACAGTTACGTACAAAAATCAAGCGTTAGGTTGGATAAATAATTTGGGCACAAGAAGCAATAATTTGTACCCAAAGGCTTGGAGAATTCGCATGAAAACGGACTGAAAATAGTATTGCCTTCGAAAGCAGTGCCTTTTTGTTTTTATTGTGATATCCCTCATTTCGTAAATAACTCAGAAACGCTTATATTTGTATAGTTTTATATCAATATTATTATGACAACTTTTACAATTCATCCTGAAAATAAAGATCAATCCAAGGTTCTAAAAGCTTTTCTAAAATCATTAGGATTTAAATTTGAAATAGATACAAAAAGTAAATATTCAAGTGATTTCGTTGAAATGATTGAAAAAGGGGAAAAGGAATTCAAAGAAGGTAAAACCACGAGCGTTAAAAGAAAAGATTTGAAAAAGTTTCTTGGAGAATAATGATTTATGAGTTAGAATTCACGGAAAAAGCAATGGCAGATATTGCCTTTTTTAAGAGAACCAGGAATAAAGCGCTCCTAAAGAAAATATTTATTCTACTAGATCAAATATTGTTAACACCGTATGAAGGTATCGGTAAACCTGAGCCTTTGAAACATGAATATTTGGGTTATTGGTCGAGGCGAATAAATAGAGAGCATAGAATTATTTATAAAATACACAATAATAAAGTAATTATCATTTTTTCGTCAAAAGGTCACTATGATTGAAACAGTTTGATTTGGGAAGTGATATAGAACCTGCTAAAAATCAAAGAGAAATTAATTTTTTTCAATTTTCTAACCAAAACGACCGCCTTTGTATTGGTGTCTTGCACGAGATGAAACAAACTTTGCCTAATCTGTAACCAATTTCATATTCTACGGCTATATTTGCAACCAAACGTTTAATCTTAATTCAACCATACAATGGAATATTTCGCAATCATTTTAACAGCATTAATTTCTGGAGGTGCAGTCTTGGCAATGGCTTATTTCTTTTTGAAAAGCAATGAAAAACAAGGAAATGACAAAGGAATTCAACTGCTGCAAGCTGAATTGAAGAAAGAACGTCAAAAGTATTTTTTGCCAAATAGAGTAGAGGCATACCAAAGATCTTTGTTATTGATGGAACGAATTTCACCTACCAACTTGGTTATGCGTTTGAATAACCCAGGTTTGCCAGCTCGCGCAATGCAAGCGGAACTGTTGAATGCAATTCGTCAAGAATATGATCACAACGTAGCACAACAACTTTTTGTGTCGCCCAAAGCTTGGGAAATGGTGAGAAGCAGCAAAGAAGAAACGATTAAGATTATTAATATCGCTGGAAATACAATGACTGCGATGTCCTTAGGTACAGAGTTGAGTACAAAGGTCCTGGAGATTTGTGGCGAAGTTGGAAAATTACCAACCGAAATTACAGTTGATTTCTTAAAAGAAGAGTTGCAAGGATTGTTTTGATTTCTCTCTAATGAGTATGTTTTAACCCTTCGAACTACCTAATATGGGTAGATCAGAGATAAACCTTGAGCAAACAAAGAAGTGATCTAGTGTAAATCCTATTTCGGAAATTTCTCAGGAGCGCTTTCGTGCATAATTCCGTAAACCTTTTCAATGATATCATCAATGCTTGGTTTTGAGAAATAATCTCCATCCGTTCCGTAAGGTGGGCGGTGATCTTTCGCTGAAAGTGTTGAAGGAGCGCTATCTAGGAAGCGATACGCATTTTGTTCTACGAGAATTTTATCCAATAGAAATGCTGTTGCTCCAGAGCTTACGTCTTCGTCTACAATCAATAAACGGTTGGTTTTTGCCAACGATGAAGCAAGCGAATGGTTAATATCGAACGGCAATAATGTTTGTGCATCTATGAGTTCTACAGAAATTCCAAGCGCTGTTAATTCAGGAATTGCGGCCTCAAAAAGGTTAAATGTTGAACCGTAAGAAAGTACGGTAATATCCGTTCCCTCTACTACAATTTCTGGTACACCAAGCGGTGTAGTGAAATCGCCAAGGTTGTTTGGCATTTTTTCTTTGTTTCTATAGCCATTTAACGGTTCAATCACCAATGCTGGTTCGTCTGCTTGCAGTAATAAGTTATAAAATCCTGCTGCCTTGGTCATGTTTCTTGGAACGCATACATGAATTCCACGTAATGAATTAATAATCATTCCCATTGGACTTCCACTGTGCCAAATTCCTTCTAAACGGTGACCACGAGTTGAAATAATTAAGGGTGCTTTTTGTCCGCCTTTAGTTCTGTATTGAACCGTAGCTAAATCATCACTTAAGATTTGAACAGCATAAAGCAAATAGTCTAAATACTGAATTTCAGCAATCGGACGTAAACCACGCATCGCCATACCAATACCTTGACCAATAATGGTGCACTCACGGATTCCTGAATCACTTACTCTCAGTTCGCCAAACCATTCTTGCATGTTTTCCATGCTTTGGTTTACGCCACCAATACCTCCAACATCTTCTCCAAAAATTAATACTTCTGGTCTGCGTTCGAAAGTCACTTTGTGATTATCGCGTAAGATTAAACGCCCATCTTCTAACTTTGAATCGTCAGCGTATGTTGGCGCAATGTGTTGAATGTTAGTTGCTTTTAGTTCTGATTCTGAATGTAAATGAGAGCTATATTTTAGGTTGTTTTGAGCGATACCGTGATTGACCCAAGCAGCTAATTTCTGGCGCGCTACAGAATCTTGACCTAAAGTGATCCGTAATGCTTTTCGTAATGCACCGAAAATATCTTTACGAATTGGATCCATTGCTTTTTTCAAACCAGAAAGTAGCGTTTCCAATTCATTCGAGTTTGCGTGTTCAGAAACCATTCCTTCCATGAGTGCAATAGCCTGACTCGCATCATGATTCATGTCTTCACAGAAAGATTTCCAAGCGGTGTTTTTTTGATCTCTTACAAAGTTTTTTGCTTCCTTTTCAATAACAGCTAATTCATCCGCAGTGGCAATACTTAAACCTTCTTTTTCGCCATAACTTAGTATCCAATTCTTGAATTGTAAAATACAATCAAAATCAGTTTCCCATTGTAAACGGGTTGCATCTTTATAGCGTTCGTGTGAACCTGAAGTTGAATGTCCTTGCGGTTGTGTCACTTCTTGAACGTGCACTAAAACTGGAATGTGTTGTTCTCTTGCAACGGCAACAGCTTTCTCATAGGTAGCGCATAAATTGGCATAATCCCAACCTTTGGTTACAAAGATTTCGAATCCTGGTTTTACCTCGTTGCGCTGAAATCCTGCTAAAGCTTCAGATATGCTTGATTTAATAGTTTGAAAATCACGTGAAACGGAAATTCCAAATCCATCGTCCCAAACAGACATTACCATTGGTACTTGTAAAACACCAGCGGCATTCATCGTTTCCCAAAATGGACCTTCAGAAGTGGATGCGTCACCGATGGTTCCAAATGCAACTTCATTTCCGCCATTGGTGAATTTTTGAAATTCTGGTAAATCTTTAAGTGTAGGATGGTTTCTATATACTTTTGAAGCTTGAGCTAAACCTAACAAACGAGGCATTTGCCCAGCAGTTGGAGAAATATCAGCAGAACTATTTTTTTGTTCCATTAAATTTTTCCAGTTCCCTTGTTCGTCTAAATTTCGTGTACCGTAATGTCCACCCATTTGACGTCCAGCACTCATTGGTTCTTGTTTTACATCAGTATTGGCATATAAACCAGAGAAATATTGCTCAATTGTTAATTGCTCAATGGCCATCATTAACGTTTGATCTCGGTAATAACCAGAACGAAAATCTCCATTTTGAAATTGTTTCGCTAGGGCAATTTGAGCAAGCTCTTTACCGTCACCAAAAATTCCAAATTTAGCTTTTCCAGAAAGCACTTCACGTCGCCCCAAAAGAGACGCTTCACGCGACCTACACGCCAAAGTAAAGTCAGCTATAACTTCATTCTGAAATGTTTGAAAATCAACTTCAATAACGGTGTTTTCTATTGCTTTTGTTGCCATAATGGATAAAAATTCGAGTTGCGAAGATACTAAAATTCGATCTATTTTATGACTATCCAAAATATTTGGAATTTCAATTATTTTTTTGACTCGTTTTGAAGGTTAGAATAAAATTCTTGATAGTGTATTCCATTGCCCGAGAATATTTTCCAACCTGTTCATTTACAATAATTAAAGTTTCATTTTTGAGTTCAGGATATGCTTTACATATCGTTCCAAGGTACTGTAAAGCATATACTTGAGCCGCAACTTTTTGCTTTGGATCGGCTATTGTTGCCAGACAAAAATCAAACATATTACTCGTTTCATGTTCGCGCAAGGGTAAAAAAGTAAGTGTTTTTAATAAGTTTCTACGGGTGCCATCAAATGCTGTGCGTTGCACATTGGCAAATAGAGGCGCAGCTTCTTTGTCAAGTATTTCGGGAAATGCAATTGCAAAATGTGTGAGTAACCAGGAGCAGTAATCGGCGCGTTTTCGATCTTCCATTCCACTGTAAACAATTAATTCTTTTATCCAATGCTTGTTTGCGATCAGAATTTCAATCGAACGGGAAATTGCTCTAATGCGAATGAATTCATTTAAGAATTCTTCAAAAGTGGAAGGTGTTTGATTGGCCAATTTAAGTTGACTTAAGCATTTTTGATTTTTTCCCATGTTTCGAACATTGCTTCTTGACTCTTTCGTCCTTTCTCCATTTCCAATAGGGGTTGGCAAGGTTTTAAGCTTGCATGACATTCGCTGGGTAACATCTGATATAATTGAGTTCCTTTTGTTTTCCAAGCCATCATTTCATCACTCACTTGTTTAATAATTTTTGCCGGATTTCCAACAACTAAACTGCGCTTGGGTATTTCCATTTTTGCAGGAACAAAGCTTAAGGCTCCAATGATACACTCTGCGTCCATTTTCACGTCATCCATAATCACACTGTTCATTCCTATCAAGCAATTTTCGCCAATGTCTCCTCCATGTATTATCGCGCCATGCCCAATGTGTGCACCTTTTCTCAGGTAAACTGTGGTTCCCGGAAACATGTGAATGGTACAGTTTTCTTGAACATTACATCCATCTTCAATAATAATTTGTCCCCAATCGCCTCGAATTGCAGCTCCCGGTCCAATATATACATCTTCTCCAATGATTACGTTGCCAGTAACAGTAGCGTTTGGGTGTACAAAACTAGATGCTTTTATTACGGGTTTAAATCCATTGAATTCGAATATGTTTGCCATGCGAGTTAGTTATTTGATGTTGTCAAGTTTGCCAAAAGTAAACAATCTTAAGTTGCCTGTCGAATGTGATGGATAAATTAATTCATTGTTGTCCGATAGAATCAATCTATAAGCTTCGCCTACTATTTTTACTTTTCTTTTTTCTTGATTAAAAAGAAAAGTAACAAAAGAAAAAATCAAGGCTGTAAATCTTAACCTTGATTTCTACGACTCATTAAGAACGT
>JAYSRU010000056.1:0-17742 GCA_043720875.1 Crocinitomicaceae bacterium | reverse complement strand
TTTTAGAATTGCTGGGGAATTGGATAAGAAATCAAACATATTAGTTCTTTCACGAATGATTTCTTCCTTTTGTGCCTCAAAATGAGTTGTGTTTTTCAGTGCATTCAATGCAAAATCTATCGTTAATGTTCCAAGGTTATAGGGTGGTTTAATTTTATTGAGCCAGGCAATTATGGAACTATCACCAAATGCCTTCCCTAAACGAATACCCGCCATTCCATATGCTTTTGAGAAGGTTTGGCAGATCAGTAGGTTCGGGAATTGATTGATCAAAGGAATTAACGATTCGTCAGTTGAGAAATCTATATACGCTTCATCTAGTATAACTAAGCCATTAAATGCTTGACAGATTGCAACAACATCTGTTTTGGGAATTGTATTACCTGTGGGGTTATTCGGACTGCATAAAAAGATAAATTTCGCACCTTTAGCAAAGTCAATAAGTCGCTCCACATCTAATGAGAAGTCATTATTCAAAAGAAAGTTATCTAATTGTACATTATTGATTTCTGCTGAAACCGAATACATGCCATAACTTGGAGAAATGGCCACTACTCTATCCAATCCAGGTTCGCAAAAGGCTCTGTAGCATAAGTCAATCACTTCATCGGAGCCATTTCCTAAAAATATCTCGTCCAACGCAACAGCATGTATTTTGGCTATTGCTGCTTTGAGCTCAATTTGCATTGGATCTGGATAACGATTGACTACAGATGAATATGGGTTTTCATTTGCATCTAAGTAGGTTTCTGCATCGCCATTAAATTCATCACGAGCCGAACTATACGGTTTGATTCCCTTTATTGAATCTCTTACTGTATTTAAAATATTGAATATCATTATGTTATAGTGTTTTATTTAAACGAATTGTAACAGCGTTTTTATGCGCTTGCAATTCCTCGTTTTCTGCCATGATTTCGATCGTTGGTCCTAGAAGATTCAATCCTTCTTGGGAGATCTTTTGAAACGTGATTTTCTTAACAAATGAATCCACTGAAACACCAGAATACTGTTTGGCATAACCATTAGTTGGTAACGTGTGATTCGTTCCAGAAGCGTAATCTCCAGCACTTTCGGGTGTATAATTTCCAAGAAAAACAGAACCTGCGTTTTCAATTTCGAAAATCATTTTATCGTTTTCCGTTGTAACTAAAATAAGGTGTTCTGGCGCGTATTCGTTGATGATTTTTATGTACTCACTGGAGTTACAAATGATTGTTTTTGAATTCTCTAGCGCTGTCATCGCTGTTTCTTTTCTAGGCAATTGTTCAACTTGCAAGCTTATTTCTTGCTCCACTTTAATTGCAAAATCACTACTATTTGTCACTAAAATGACTTGACTATCAATTCCGTGTTCGGCTTGTGATAATAGATCAGAAGCAACGAATGCTGCAATAGCAGAATCGTCAGCAACAACCATTAATTCACTTGGTCCTGCGGGCATGTCGATAGCTAATCCGATTGTTGTGGCATATTGTTTAGCTGCAGTTACATATTGATTCCCAGGTCCAAATATCTTATAGACTGGTTCTATCGTTTCCGTACCTATACTCATTGCTGCAATTGCTTGAATGCCCCCTAGCTTATATACTCGGTCGATCCCAACAAGTTTTGCAGCATATAAAATAGCAGGATTGATTTTCCCAAACTTGTTACCCGGAGTGCACATGGTTCTTGATTTGCAGCATGCGATTTTTGCAGGAATACCAAGCATTAGTACAGTTGAGAACAACGGAGCGGTTCCTCCTGGAATATATAACCCCACTTTTGAAATACCTTTTGAGACTCTCCAGCATTCAACGCCGGGCGAAGTTTCAATTACTTTTGGCGCTTCAACTTGATGTAAATGAAATTTATGGATGTTATCGTAGGCCGTTTTGATTGCTCTTTTTAATTTAGGATTAATGATGTTTTCAGCTTCGTTGAATTCTTCTGCTGTGACTAAAAAGTTGTCGCATGCGAACTGGTCAAACTTTAGCGTGTATTCTGACAATGCTTGATTACCATTTTCAGCTACCTTTTGAAAAATAGATTTTACCAATTGAGTAAGATCGAGTGGGTTGAGTTTTGGCCTACTCAAAATAGCGTTTAACTCAATAGAACTGGGGTTTTTGAAAGTTTTCATACCTAGTTTATAATACCATTTTTTGAATAGGAATCACGAGAATCCCTTCTGCACCTGCGTCTTTTAACGCATCAATATTATCCCAAAATTCTTCTTCTGAAATTACCGAATGAATGGATGACCAACCTTCTTTGGCAAGCGGTAAAATCGTTGGTGACTTCATTCCAGGTAAAATAGCTGTAACCTTTTCAATTTTATCGTTAGCGATATTCAATAATATGTATTTCGAAGTTTTGGCTGCAAGAACAGCTTTAATACGAAAGACAAGTTTATCGACTATTGCTTTCTTTTCTGCAGACAAATTTGGGTTCACAATAAGTACTGCTTCAGAGTGCATCATTACTTCTATCTCCTTTAAACCATTCATGAAAAGTGTATTACCTGAAGATACAATATCACAAATCCCTTCGGCTAAACCAATTGCGGGAGCGATTTCTACCGAACCTGAAATGGTGTGAATATCAGCAGTTACACCTTTGGTTTTTAAGTAATTTTTTAGCGTATTTGGATAGGATGTAGCTATCTTTTTACCTTGAAAATCTTCAGCACTATTTATTGAGCTGCTTTTAGGTACGGCTAATGATAGTTTACAACGAGAAAACCCTAATGGTAAAATTGAGTCTACTTGGCAAGGATGTTCTTTGAGTAGGTTGTCACCAACGATGGCTATGTCTGCTACTCCGTCTTGAACATATTCAGGAATATCTGAATTCCTTAAGAAAAGTACTTCCATTGGGAAATTGGAAGCATCCGCTTTTAATAAGCCATTTCCAGACTTTATTTTGATTCCACATTCTTTTAAAACCTCCAAAGATCCATCTAGTAATCTTCCCGACTTTTGTAATGCTATTTTTAATTTTATCATTTGATTATTTATTTTTAGGGTAAAAAAAAAGACCTACATTCTTACGAAGTAGGTCTCAAAATATTGCAACAGCAGTTTATGATCAACGCTTCGTTTGAATTAATAAATGAATATGATGATGTACTGCGAAAAATTTCATGTGGCAAATGTAAGTATTTATTTTATGATTTTACAAAATTAGCAAAATCTTTAGCGAAATAAGTTAATATTCCATCTGATCCAGCGCGGCGAATGCTTAATAACATCTCATACATACAACTATTATAATCTAGCCAACCATTTTGAGAAGCAGCATAAAGCATAGCATATTCACCCGAAACGTTGTATGCTGTAATAGGAACATCAAACGATTGTTTCATTAAATGGATCACATCAAGGTAGGCTAAGGCTGGTTTAACCATTAACATGTCAGCCCCTTCTTGCACATCTAATTCTCCTTCACGTAATGCTTCCATCTTATTCGCTGGATTCATTTGATATGTTTTCTTATCGCCACTTTTGGGGGCAGAATCCAACGCATCTCTGAAAGGACCGTAAAAAGCGCTGGCGTATTTAGCACAATAACTCATAATCGACGTTTCAGTATAGCCAGCCAGATCAAGTTCATTACGTATAAAGCCTATTCTACCATCCATCATGTCGCTTGGCCCAATAATATCAATCCCAGCTTGAGCTTGAGCTACGGCCATTTTACCTAATATAGGAAGGGTTAGGTCGTTAAGGATTTTGCCATTTTGAACAAAACCATCGTGACCATCACTACTGTATGGATCCATTGCCACATCGCTCATTAAAACTATTTCAGGAAATGATTCCTTGAGTTTTCGAATTACGTGTAAATAAAAATTGCTTTCAGCGTAGGAATGCGAAGCCACAGTATCTTTCATAGATTCATTAATGGCTGGGAATAATACATACTTATTGATTCCAAGTTTGAGGCATTTCTCCACCTCTGGAAGTAGCTGATCTATACTCCATCTGAAATTATTAGGCATTGACTTTATCTCGGTCTTAATCCCGGTGCCATCTTCCAAAAACATGGGGTAAATTAAATGCTGCGTGCCTAAAAATGTTTCCTCGATCATTGATCGAATTGCAAAGTTTGCTCGATTTCTTCTTGGTCTACTATTCATGTTAAAATTTTGTCAAATGCAAATGAACAAAGTTATTTTGGATTTCCAGCTAAACCTTGCATTTTAAACAATTAAATGAAAGATTAAGAATCATGTGTTAATAAAAACGACGATATATTTTAACATAACTTTGCACACTTCAAATTTTTACTTAATTTAGCACCAATACAAATTATCTTATATCAATTTATGAAAACCAATCACTATATTCTAGGTGGACTTTTAGCACTGACATTTATCAATGCTTCATGTACCAATACCGAAGTTAAAAAGAAAGAAGTAGACAAAGAAGCCCTTGACCCTACAAGCGCATTAAACACAAGTTTTGAAGGTAAAATATTTAGTATACCATCTCCTATCCAAACAGCGATGTTGATTAAGGAATCTGGGGCTAAGTTCAATGAAGCTTTAATGAATTCTACTGATAATGTTTCTAAATATTCAACAGAACAAAAAAGAGCTTTAAATCTTGGGATTTATGGTACTGACATGGGGTATGCCATATTGTATGGGCAAAATAGTTTAGCATTGAAGTATCTTGCAACGGTTGAGAAGTTAACAAACGATTTAGGGCTTTCAGGCGCATTCGACAAAGAATTTGTAAAACGATTTGAAGCAAATAGCGATAATCAAGACTCGATGATTAATGTTGTCACCGGAGCTTTTAGAAAATCGGACAACTTTTTGAAAACAAACAAAAGAGAAAATACTTCAGCGTTAATTTTAACTGGTGGATGGGTTGAAAGTTTGTTCTTTGCTTGTGAGTTGTATAGAATTACGAATAACGAAAAAATACTTCAACGTATTGGTGAGCAAAAGCAAACATTAAGTACGGTGATTGAAATATTATCAGAATACAACAAAGATAAAGTTAATGACGATTTGATTTCTGATTTGAAGCGTCTGCAAACTGATTTCTCTCGTGTTAATTTGGAATACACATATGTTGAGCCTAAAACGGATGCAGCAAAAAAATTAACAACATTGCGTCACACAACAGTTGTAAAAGTTGATTCTGATGTTTTCGGATTAATAACTACACAAATTCGCTCGATTAGAAATAGAATAACTGAATAATTAAGAAGATGAAAAATATATATTTAATACTAAGTACGGTTGCGTCAATACTAATTTCTAATGGAGTTAATGCACAACAAAATTGTGAGCAAATCGCAAAAGATTGCCAAGTCATATTAACAGGGAAAGAAGGAGCTAAATTCGTTTCTGACGGTCAGGTTTATACGGCATTTTTAGACCAAGAAAAGGCAGAATTCAAAACAACTTTCTTTGGTGGATCGACGTATAGAATTGCTGCAAGTGCTGGTGCTGATGATAACTATGTCATTTTCTCTGTAAAGGACATGGAAGGTAATATTCTATTTACCAATCGTAAGTACAAAAACTCATCACACTGGGATTTTAAAGTTGCCTCTACTATCCCGGTTATAATTGAAACTGAGTTAGATACAGATAAGAAAATTACAGGTTGTGCGGTCTTAATGATCGGATTCAAGAAGTAAACTAGAGAACTTTAAGTAAAATGAGTGAACGCATATTGCGCGCCCTTATGCAGCTTTTTGCAATTATATCAATTGTAGACAGTGATGCTGAGGATAATACGGAACAAGCAGAGAGTGATTCTGATAAAGGACGCTCTATTGTTGAGGCTTTTTTAAAGACTGAACTAAATGCTTTGTTGGTGCGTCAATATTTGGAGATGTTCCAAGAGTATTTAGATACGCATCATGGAAACTCACTTAAAAAAGACGGAGCTAGAAAACGAACTTCAGTAAATTCTGTAAAGATTTTACGTATTTGTACTCAAATCAACGAAGAACTAACCCAGCGACAAAAAATTATTGTGTTACTGCGTATTTTCGAATTTATTTACGCCAACAAAAGATTTACGCAACAAGAATATGAATTCGTGTCTACTGTTGCCGAAACATTTAATGTGTCAATTGAGGAATATACTGCGTTGCGTATGTTTATTGATGAAGATCAAGCTGTTTCATCTGATAGAGTGAATTTATTACACGTTTCTGGTAAAAAGATTAATTTAAAATTAGCCCACCAATTAAATTTTGAAGGACTTGCGCATAACATTCGTATTATACGAATTGAAAGTGTTAATATCATGTTTTTTAGATACTTCGGAACAGATGAATTGTTATTGAACGGGCAAAGTATCAATAACGAACGATGCTACATTTTCAATCAAGGTGCAAGTATAAAAACTTCTAAAATTCCTTCCTTATATTACAGTGATGCAGTAGGTCAATATTTAGATTCAGAAGACCATATAAAATTAGACTTACGTGTTGAACATGTTGAATATAAATTTAAGTCTGGTAAAATAGGGATTCATGATCTATCGTTCAATGTTCAATCAGGAAAACTAGTTGGAATCATGGGGGGGTCCGGTGCTGGGAAATCTACTTTATTGAATATCCTGAACGGAAACAATGCTCCTACTTCAGGTGTGGTAAGCATAAATGGAATTAATATTCATACTGAAAAATCTAAAATTGAAGGAGTTATAGGTTTTGTTTCGCAAGACGATTTGTTGATTGAAGAGCTTACTGTTTTTCAAAACTTATTTTACAATGCAAGACTTTGTTTCAAAGATTTAAGCGTACTTCAAATCGAGAAGAAAGTCAATGAATTGTTAATATCCATTGGACTTTTTGAAGCAAAGGACTTAAAAGTTGGTTCTCCTTTAGAGAAAACGATTTCAGGAGGACAACGTAAACGACTCAATATATCTTTGGAATTAATCAGAGAACCGGGAGTACTCTATTTAGATGAGCCAACTTCTGGACTATCTTCTCGTGATTCTGAAAACATCATAGATTTATTAAAAGAATTAGCGTTAAAAGGGAAACTTGTTTTCGTGGTAATACATCAACCAAGTTCAGATATTTTTAAAATGTTTGATAAATTGATGTTGTTGGATCAAGGCGGTTATCCTATTTATGATGGTCAGCCTATAGATGCAGTGGTTTACTTCAAAACGCACGCAAGTCATGTGAATTGTGACGAGAGAGAATGCTCTGTATGTGGAAATGTAAACCCTGAACAGATTTTTAATATTATTGAAGCTCGAATAGTTGATGAATTCGGTGCAGCAACAAAGGAGCGTAAGATTACTGCTGAGGAATGGAATGATCGTTACATTAAGCAAAAACATACGGATAATTTTCCGCATGAAACTAAAGTACCTTCTTCTACTTTCAGAATACCTGGAAAAAGGAAACAATTTGCTATTTATTTCAAGCGGGATGTACTGAGTAAATCAACCAATGCGCAGTATTTATTATTGAACTTCCTGGAAGCTCCAATTCTAGCCGTATTGTTAGGTTTTTTTGTAAAATTCTTTAAATCATTTGAAAACAAAGGTCAAGAATATTCTTTTTACGACAACGCCAACCTTCCACCCTATTTGTTTATTTCAGTTGTAGTTGCTTTATTTATAGGCTTAACTTTAGCTGCAGAAGAAATTATTCGAGATAAAAAAATTCTAAAACGAGAATCATTTTTAAATCTTTCTCGCGGTAGTTATCTAGCTTCAAAGATTATTGTGCTATTTTTTATATCTGCATTTCAGACACTTACATTTGTTTTGGTTGGAAATTTGATTTTAGAAATCGAAGGCATGTGGTTTGAGTTTTGGTTGATCTTGTTCTCAACTTCTTGTGTTGCCAACCTAATGGGGTTGAATATTTCTGCAGGATTCAATTCAATTAAAGTAATTTACTTAGCAATACCAATCCTTATCATTCCTCAATTGTTGTTTTCCGGGGTTATTGTGAAGTTTGATAAATTACATCCTTGGTTTGCAATTCAAGATGAAGTTCCTTTCATCGGAAATGTTATGGTTTCACGATGGAGTTATGAGGCTTTAGCTGTGACACAATTTAAACACAATGTACTCGAATCGGAATTCTTTGAGCTTAATCAAATAAAATCTAACGCTGGTTGGAAACGAGATTATTGGATCCCAGCAATGAAGTCCAAAATAGAATTCCTACGACAGTCTTCTAAATATCCTAAAAAGGAAGTAGATGCAGCCTATGAGATTTTGGCTAACGAAATTAGACGTGAAGAAAATGAATGGGGGAATTTAAAATGCAACAATTGCTTATTAGGAATTGAAAACAAAAAACTTGAAAAAAGTTTGGCATTAGAAAAAGAATTGCTAGAGTATCTAAGTGTACTTACCTCACAATTTAATTCATCTTTTAACAAAGCAACCGCAGAAATAGATGCCAAAATTGCTAAAATTGGTACCAAGAAATTTGCCCTCATGAAAATGTCGGTAATGAATGAAGCATTAAGCGATTACGCTACCAATAGAATTGAGATCGATAAATTAGTGGAGGAAAATCATCGATTTATTCAAAAAGAAGATCCGATATACATAGAACCATCTGGTAAAAGATTCTTAGATGCTCAATTTTATGCACCTAATAAGTATTTCATGGGGACTAAAGTTGACACTATGTGGGCGAATGTAATTGTTCTCTGGTTGATGGGTTTTGCGTTAACAATTACGCTGTATTACGATTCTCTTGCACGCTTACTAGCTTGGTTTGGAGGGTTGTACGAGCGTAGAAAAGAGAAAAAACAATTAAAAAATAGCTGATTATAACATGATTCAAATTGCCCCTTCTGTTCTTGCATGCGACTTCGCAAATTTACAACGTGATGTTGAAATGATTAATAGTACGAGTGCCGCTTATTTCCACATTGATATAATGGATGGTGTTTTTGTTCCTAACATTTCATTTGGTTTCCCAGTTTTAGAAGCAATTCATAAGCATGCAAAAAAGCCACTTGACGTTCATTTAATGATTGTGGAGCCAGAAAAATACTTTGTTGAATTGAAAAGATGTGGTGCTGAAATAATCACAGTTCATTATGAGGCATGTCCGCACTTACATTCAACCTTACAACAAATAAGATCTTTAGGTTTAAAAGCTGGGGTTGCTTTGAATCCACATACACCTGTTTCAGTTCTGGAAAATGTCACAGACCTACTTGACTTGGTTTTAATTATGTCAGTTAATCCGGGTTATGGTGGTCAAAAGTTCTTGTCAATTGCAGTTGAAAAAGTAGCAGCCACTAAGCAATTATTGCTATCTAAAAACTGCAATGCTATTATTGAGGTTGATGGAGGAGTTAATTTAGAAACAGGTAAACTGTTAGCAGACGCAGGCGCTACACTCTTAGTAGCTGGTAGTTTTGTTTTTAATTCTGCTAACCCAAGTTTAACAATTGAAGCACTTTCTTCTTTGTAAATTATTGTTAGTGTGCAGGTTGAAGAATCTTTTGAATCATCTGCTATGAATTATTGATTTCCCACATATTATTTTAATCATAATAAGTAATAAACTAGAATAATTTACTACTTTTGCGCGGGGTAAGTCTTTTACGACCAGCTCCCTCAAAATCCTCCAGGACGGGAACGTAGCAAAGGTATGAGGTTGTAGCGGTGCGATAAAAGTAGCTTACCCCACTTTTTTTTGTAATAGTTTTTGATTAATTTTAAAATCATTTTACCATCAAAATAATTTATCATGCAATTTTTTATTGATACAGCCAATTTAAAGGAAATTACAGAAGCAAATAATTTAGGAATATTAGATGGTGTAACAACTAATCCATCCTTGATGGCTAAGGAAGGGGTTTCTGGTGTTGACAATATTTTGAAACATTATGTTGCTATTTGTAACATCGTAGACGGCCCTGTTTCTGCTGAAGTAATTTCTATCGATTATGAAGGAATGATAAGAGAAGGTGAAATGCTTGCTTCTTTACATAAAAACATCGTCGTTAAAATTCCAATGATACCTGAAGGAATCAAAGCAATAAAATATTTATCCTCTAAGGAAATAAAAACAAATTGTACTTTAATTTTCTCGGCTGGTCAAGCGTTAGTTGCTGCGAAAGCTGGAGCATCTTATGTGTCACCTTTTGTTGGGAGATTAGATGACATCTCATTTAATGGCCTAAACTTAATAGCTCAAATTCGTTTGATTTATGACAACTATGGTTTTGAAACGGAAATATTAGCTGCGTCTATTCGTCACCCAATTCATATTATTGAGTGTGCCGAAATCGGTGCTGATGTTATGACTGGTCCGTTGACTGCAATTATGCAACTCATGAAACATCCTTTGACTGATTCGGGTTTAGCAACATTTTTAGCGGACCACGCAAAAGGTAATTCTTAATTAGAAATAGTTACTGTTGAAAAAAAATAATTATATTTAAAGGTATGAAGAATCTTCTTTTTTTTCTTTTAATATTTTTTTCTGTTGAGGTAAAGGCTCATAACGTTTATTTTGCTTTTTCCGAAGGTGATTGGAATAACAGTACAGAGCGATTTGAAGTTTCGTTGTGTATAGAAACTCATGACTTTGAACATTATCTTGCATTAAAGGGGTTTAAAGAAAGTTCGATGGAGTCGCTATTACACGATACAATTGCCTACACAAAGATTGTCGGAATCCTAAAAAAGGGATTTTACTTTAATATCAATGGAGTGATAGCCGATTTAAACTGTGACGGATATGAGATATTAAAAAATGGCAAAGTCTATTTTTATTTTTCGGCTGGCAATGTTTGTGAACCTAAGACCATAGAAATGACGTTTAATACACTAATGGACAAATTTAAAAGTCAACAAAACAAGTTTACCTACCTCAATCATGCAAAACAAAGCCTTACTTTTTCAAGTAAGAAAACAAAAGGAAAGTTAGAAATTATACAAGAATGAAAAAAATAACCTTAGGTATAGTAGCAGTACTGTTAACACAAGCCGTAATTGGCCAAATTAAAATAGGACAAGCAGATAAGTTTGCACAATTAGATATAGAGTTGCCAACTCCTAATGGATACCGATCCGCTGACGGAGCGCCAGGTCCAAATTATTATCAACAAAAAGCAGATTACAAAATCTCATTGGTTTTGAATGATGTTAATCAAACGATTACAGGAGAAGAAACAATTACTTACACCAATAATTCACCAAATTCGTTGGAATATTTATGGTTGCAATTAGATCAAAATATTTATGACGAAGCTTCTGATTCTCGCTTAATTGAAATTGAGCACATGGAGGATTTTAAAGACATCAAGAATATAGACAAAAAAATTCATCCGTTTGAAGGAGGTTTCAATATTGAATCAATCAAGTCTACTGACGGCAAAGGAATGAAATACGCCATCAATAATACAATGATGCGAATTGATCCATCAAAAAAATTGGGACCTGGTCAAAAAATTACATTTACAGTTAAATGGAATTACGTGATTAATGACAGAATGAAAGTTGGTGGACGTTCAGGATTTGAATATTTTGCAACCGAAGACAATTACATTTATACGATTGCGCAGTTCTTTCCTAGGATGTGTGTTTATTCTGATGTTGAAGGATGGCAGAATAAACAATTCTTAGGAAAGGGGGAATTTGCTTTGCCTTTTGGAGATTATGATGTTAAGATTACGGTTCCTTCGGATCATACTATTGCTGCGACGGGTGAACTTCAGAATGCTAGTACAATTCTTTCTGCCAAACAAATAAAACAATTAGAATTAGCGAAGTCTTCTAAAAAACCGATGTTGATTGTTAGTCAAGATGAAGCGGTTGCACTCGAAAAGGAGAAGAAAACCTCAACAAAAACATGGCATTTTAAAGCGACAAATGTAAGAGATTTTGCTTTTGCTAGTTCAAGAAAATTTATTTGGGATGCGCAAGGAGTTAATATTGCAGGCAAAACAGTATTGGCAATGTCTTATTACCCTAAAGAAGCAAATCCTTTGTGGGGAATTTATTCAACTGCATCCATCATTCAAACATTAGTTACTTATTCTAAATTTTCGGTAGACTACCCCTATCCGGTCGCAATTTCGGTGAATAGCAAGCACATTGGAATGGAATATCCAATGATTTGTTTCAACGGTGGTCGTTGTGAAGCTGATGGCACCTATTCGGAAGGTGAGAAATACGCTACGATATCTGTGATTATTCACGAAGTTGGCCATAATTTTTTCCCAATGATTATCAACAGCGATGAGCGTCAATGGTCTTGGATGGATGAAGGATTGAATACGTTTTTACAGTATTTAACTGAGCAAGAATTTGAACGTGATTACCCGTCCTCGCGAGGCGCAGCGAGTGCAATAACAGATTATATGCGTGGAGACAAAGCTTATATATCTCCAATAATGACCAATTCAGAATCGATTCATCAATTTGGAAATAATGCATATGGTAAACCCGCAACAGCTCTTAATATTTTAAGAGAGACCATAATGGGTAGAGAACTCTTCGATTTTGCTTTCAAAACATATTGCGAACGTTGGAAATTCAAACATCCAACTCCTGCGGATTTTTTCAGAACAATGGAAGACGCATCTGCGGTTGATTTGGATTGGTTTTGGAGAGCATGGTTTTACGGGTCTGATTTTGTAGACATTTCTTTAGTCTCTGTAAACAATATGTCCGTTGCTTCGATTGATCCGCTTCAAAAGAAAATAAGTAATGCTGCATTTGAATCTCAGCGCGAAAAAGCCATTTCAGAAATTAGAAATAAAACAAGCATTAAACAAACTGCTAGCGAAAAAGATGCTTCACTTGTTGATTACTACAATACTTACGATGCGAACGTTATTGACAAAGAAGATCAAAACGATAGCAAAGCATTAATGGCAAAACTATCTCCAAGTGAACAGCAATTGTTGCAATCTAAATGGGAGATTTATGAGTTGGCGTTTAAAAATATTGGAGGATTAGTGTCGCCAATAATTGTAAAAGCAACGTTTGAGAATGGAAAAGATACAGTGATCTATGTACCAGCCGAAATTTGGAGAATGAATCATGAAGAAGTTTCTAAAGTTTTCTTCATGCCGTCAAAAGTTGTAAGTTGGAGAATTGATCCATATTTGGAAACTGCAGATTGCGACCTTGGAAACAACTCGTTTCCTAGTGTTCCTGCGAAAAGCAAATATCAAAGTTTCAGAGATAGATCACGTCCAGTAGAAAATCCCATGCAGCGTAAGAATCGCTTAGAAAAAAATTAAAAATTATTTCTAACGTATAACGTCCAGAATTAAAGCAAAAAAAATCCGTCTCCAATTAGCTTGAGGACGGATTTTTTTGTTTTACTATTTTATTACATATTCATTCCACCACAAACGTGTAAAGTTTGACCTGTAATGTAAGTTGACATATCTGATGCTAAGAAAATTGTTGCATTCGCAACATCCAAAGGTGAACCTCCTCTTTTCAGAGGAATTGTATTTCTCCATTCTTGAACAACCTTTTCATCCAAGGCTGCTGTCATTTCAGTTTCAATAAAACCTGGCGCAATTGCATTGCAACGAATATTTCTTGAACCTAATTCCTGTGCAACAGATTTAGAGAATCCAATTAATCCGGCTTTTGATGCTGCATAATTTGATTGACCGGCGTTTCCGCTAACTCCAACTACACTTGACATATTGATGATACTTCCTTTTTTTGCTTTAAGCATTGGTTTCAAAACAGCTTTTGTTAAGTTGAATGCCGATTTTAAGTTGGTATCCATAACTTCATCCCATTGTTCTTCACTCATTCTCATTAATAAGGTGTCTCTTGTGATTCCAGCATTGTTAACCAAAACATCAACCGTTCCAAATTTCTCAACAACGTCAAGAACCAATTGTTCTGCTGCTTCATATTTTGATGCATCCGATTTGAAACCAACTGCTACTCCACCATTTGCTGTCAGTTCAGCTTCTAGTGCTCTCGCTTTGTCATCACTCGATAAATAAGTAAAAGCAACGGTAGCACCATGCTTAATACATTCTTCTGCAATCGATTTCCCAATTCCTCTAGAGGCACCGGTAATAATTATAACTTTTCCTTCAAGTAATTTCATAATTTATTTTTGTATTTTCAAAGATACTGGATCTATTGATATTAGTTTTGAGTTTAGAATTGAGTTTTCAACCTCCAATTTTTAAGATTAAGGAAATTTAGGGAATTGTTGAAAGTTAGGCTCTCTTTTTTCAAGAAATGCATTCTTCCCTTCCTGTGCTTCATTCATCATGTAATACATCAAAGTTGCGTCTCCTGCAAATTCCATCAATCCTCGTTGTCCGTCAAGTTCAGCGTTTAAACCTCTCTTTATCATTCGAATAGCTAATGGACTGTGTTGTAAAATTCTCTTACACCAAGCAACAGTTGTGTCTTCCAATTCTGCTAGAGGAACAACTTTGTTTACCATCCCCATTTTTTCAGCTTCGTCTGCCGTATATTGATTGCATAAAAACCAAATTTCTCGGGCTTTCTTTTGTCCAACGTGTCTAGCCAAATAACTCGATCCAAAACCAGCGTCAAATGATCCTACTTTTGGTCCAGTTTGTCCGAAACGCGCATTATCACTAGCAATAGTTAAGTCACAAACAACGTGAAGAACGTGTCCACCACCAATTGCATAACCGTTCACCATGGCAATAACAGGTTTAGGCATAGCTCTTATTTCTTTATGTAAATCCAATACATTTAAGCGAGGAACTCCATTTTCAGAAATATAACCACCAACGCCTTTAACATTTTGATCACCACCAGAACAGAAGGCTTTATCACCGATTCCAGTAAAAACGATAACCCCAATATCATTGCGTTCTCTACAAATATTCATTGCATCGAGCATGTCCATATTTGTTTCAGGACGAAAAGCATTATACACTTCGGGTCTGTTTATGGTGATTTTTGCAATTCCTTCAAAAAATTCGAATTTAATATCTGTATATTTCTTAATGGAAACCCAATTTCTTGCTTGCATAACTTTATTTTTTTTTACAAAATTAACCTACTTGCTGATTAAAACAAGGATTAAATGATAAAGTCATCGTGATTCTAACGAAAAAGACTATTTGGTTTTTCCGTTAGAATATTTCTTAGGCTCATTGGTGCGCAAGTAATGTTCAAACTTATCTGATATGTAGGTAATTAGCTCGTATTCAGATGCTGTTTTTAAAAACTCTTCATTTATATTTAAGAAAGTAATAAATTCTTCAAATTCTTCTTCATCCAAGTCAATAATTTCATAAGAAACATAGAGTCTCAATAATTCTTGTAAAAGTTGAGCTTTTTGATCTTTATACCTTAATTCTGAAGACAATGCGATGGATTTACCTCGTTTAGAAAACCTTTCGTAGAGCGCAGTTATTGGACTTTGAAATACGTTTAGCCCCGTAACTGTTCTGGTATCTCGCATAACCAACGCTTCACGTTCCTCTCTAATTTGGTCTAAAGATTTTAAGGGGCGAATCACTACTTCACCTATTGTTCTCATTTTGGGATAAATTCCCACAACTTGTTTGCTTTGACAATTGGAATCAGCTTTCACCACAAACTTAGTAAGGTCATATCCTTTTACGGAAATGGCTATGGTGTCAGAGTTTAATGCATAAATATTGAATTTTCCGTTTGCCATTCCAAAACTTCCTTGTCCAGTTCGTTTGTTGACCAACATAAAATTATAGTAACTCGGGTAATTTAAGGAATCAACTACGTAACCAAGTACTAATACTTTTTGGCAAGATTGACTCCTAGCTGTCAGGCTGAGTAAAAGGAATAAGAATAATGTAAGAAACTTCACGATATAAAAATAAGAATAACTCAATTACCTAGACTTAAAAAATCGTTAAAAGTTACTGAAAACAATATTTATAAGTTAATTAAGGTTTAAAATATTAAATGTGTCAAAACATCTTGCCTTGAATGAAAATAGAATATGTAATTTTGAAGGATGAAAAAAGTAGTCGTTGGTTTGTCTGGTGGTGTTGATTCTAGTGTTTCCGCTTATTTATTGCAACAACAAGGATATGAGGTGATTGGGATGTTCATGAAGAACTGGCATGATGAAAGCGTTACCCTGAATAATGAATGTCCTTGGATTGATGACAGTAATGATGCCTTAATAATTGCGCAACAATTGGGTATTCCATTTCAAGTAATCGATTTAAGTAGTGAATATAAAGCTCGGATAGTTGATTATATGTTTGAGGAATACAAACAAGGCAGAACACCTAATCCAGATATTCTGTGCAACCGAGAAATTAAATTTGATGCATTTCTTGAAGCAGCGATTCAACTTGGAGCGGATTATGTAGCTACTGGGCATTATTGCCAAAAAATAACACATGGCGATGGGAGTTTTGGTCTAGGATCAGGTGCAGATGAAAACAAAGATCAGAGTTATTTCTTGTGTCAATTGAGTCAATCGCAATTAGCAAAAGCTTTGTTTCCAATAGGTCATCTTCAAAAGTCTGAAGTTAGGAAAATCGCTTCAGAACAAGGGCTAGTTACTGCGGATAAAAAAGATTCTCAAGGTTTATGTTTTGTGGGTAAAATAAGTTTACCAGATTTCTTACAGCAGCAATTAAAACCGTTGAAAGGAAAGGTTATTGAAATACCAAATACAAACGTTCAATACAAAACCTATATTAATTCTGATTTCATTGAAGCTAATTTCAAGCAACTTGCTGAACCATTTCAATACGAAGAATCGGATGGGATTGTCGTTGCAGAACACACTGGTGCGCACTATTTTACGATAGGGCAACGGAAAGGAGTTAAGGTTGGAGGACGACCGCTACCCTCTTTTGTAATTGGAATTGATACCGAAAATAATTTAGTTTTTACAGGTCAAAGTGATGAACATCCGGGCTTGAACAGAAAACTTCTCTTTATAAAAAAAGAAGAAATTCATTTCATTTCTAACATGCAACTACAAATTGGAAAGCCTGTTTCAATGCAGTTGAGGATTAGATATCGCCAGCCGTTACAAAAGGCAACCTTATACTTAATGGAAGACGGTTTGTATATACTTTTTGAGGAGTTTCAGAAAGGAATAGCCCCGGGTCAATTTGCAGCTTGGTATAAAGACAATGAATTAATTGGCAGCGGAGTCATTCACAGTTAAGTCGGTGTTAAAATTAATGACTTACTTGAACAAAACCATTGTAATACTTCGTTTCACCACTTTTTAAGTTAAATTTTAAATTATAGAAATAGGTGCCGTCTACAACAGCGGAATTTGTAATATCTTTTCCATTCCAAAACTGTGTAGGATCGTTAGTTTTGAAAACAACATTTCCCCATCTATTTAGAATTACAAAATCCATTTTAGCCGTACTGTTTTTGTATAGTTCGAATTGATCATTTACTCCATCGTTGTTTGGTGTAAATATATTGGAACCATTCATTTCATAAATTTCAATTATTTCTACTGGTGTCGTTGGAGTTGGTGGTGCCGTGCCTGTACATGCATCCATTATTTTTGCAGTTATGATATCCTTTTTTCCTAGTAAAGATGTTACGGTTGTTCCATTTACTGTAACAGAACCTGTATAATAACCTATAATATAGGCATTACACGCGGTGTCTGCGCAAATTCCATTTCCAGTTTCAAATTCTGAGCCACCAAGAGAAAGAGCCCATTGCCAATTTCCATCAGAATTTATTGCAGCAACAAAAATGTTTACACTATCTACGCTAGTGATACTTTGCAAGGAAACATTGGATCCAAATTTAGCAGTATCACGGTAAGAACCGGTCGTTA
>JAYSRU010000055.1:0-17755 GCA_043720875.1 Crocinitomicaceae bacterium | reverse complement strand
ATTTTTTAGACTAAGCTAACGTTGAATTGAATACCCGTGTGTTAACAAGCAAATTGAAGCGTAAAGGTGGTTCCGTTGTTTACGCTAAACGAGTATTTGCCATCTATTTGATCTACCAAGCCCTCTAAAATTTCAAAACCAATGGAATCCGATGAATTGTCCGAGTTTGTTTGAATACCAATGCCGTTATCTTTAATCATCAAACTAATTGTGCCGTCAACATTCTTAAGGCTCACTGTGATTACTCCATAAGCGTTATTTGGAAAAGCGTGTTTATAGCAATTCGTAACAATTTCATTGATTATTAATGCGATGGGGATAGCGCGCGTAACATCAACAATAATATTTTCTAAATCAATGTTGATTTGAATAGCACTATTAGTACCAAACGATTGTTGGATATAAGATAGCATCTCTTCTATATAATCCTTCAAATTTAAGTTCGCAAATGAGTTGGATTTATAGATTACTTCATGCACAGATGCAATTGAGTTGATTCTGTTTTTGCTATCGTTAAATAACGACCTGTGATATTCGTCTTTGCATTTATTAGCCTGCATGTTTAGTAAACTACTCACAATGCTTAAGTTATTTTTAACGCGGTGATGAACTTCTTGTAATAATACGGTTTGTTCTTTGTTAAATAATTGTAGTGACTTATTAGCCTCATGTTTGTTTTTCGTTTCTATGGCTAATGATATAATTTGAGCGATTACGAGTCCGAATAATTGTTCTTGTAAACTCCAGGCTTTGGTATCATCTGTATTTTCTACACACAAAACACCAATGATGGTGCCTTCTATACGTATTGGCACATCCATTAATGCTTGGATATTGAGTGGCAGCAAGTAAGCTTCTTTTAACTCACTTATTTTTGGATCATTTTGCGCATCGTTAGAGACAATAATTTTAGCTTGGTCGAGGAGAGAAAAGTAACCGGGAGATGCAATTTTTGGCAAGGCTGCTTGCTCTGTTTGTTTGGTATTACGAGCGTCAAATAATCCAATGCATTGTATTTCAGTGTGGTCGGAATTATATAGCCATGCGTTGGTGCGGCTAACGCCTAAAGAACGCGCTGCCGTTAAAAGGATTTCATCTATGGCTTGTTCCAGTTTTCCGTCACGAATCATACGTGATTTTGTTAAATGTTCGATGGCGATGGTTTTCCGTATAACATCCTTGCGCATCAGCTTCATATTGGTGTAGTTTCTTAAGTGCAGTAGGTAGTCGTCTTCATTATTTATACGTATAATGACCGCCTTAAATGAGATAATATTGCCGTCTACTTTTTTGAAATCTGCAATGAATTCGACCGAATCTGCTTCTTGGTCGAATGCATCAATAGTTTGCAAGTCTCTGTTTGGGCTGCTTAATATTTTTTTTAAAGAAAAACCCTCAGGATTGTAACCGATTAATTCGTTGAACCCACTTTTTGATTGCGTTATGGTGAGATCAGGTTTAACCCGAAGTAAGTAGCTCAGTGATTTAGAAAGTAGCTGCATAACAAGTAGTTATTATCAAAATAATAAAGATCTTCGTGAACCAAATATAGTATTTTATTCTTTGTAACTATGTTCGGTAGTAAATTTAAAGGATATCTCTCCTTTGGCTGTCAAGCTTTAACAAAATAAACATCATGATGCTAAACGACATCATAGATGACCCCCCATAACTAAAGAAGGGAAGGGGTATTCCGATTACAGGGGCAAAACCTATGTTCATGCCGATGTTAATTGCAACGTGATAGAATAAGATCATGGCAACTGAATAGGCATAAATTCTATTAAATGGCGAACGCTGTCGTTCCGCAATAAAGACGCATTTGATTTGAAGAAACACAAATAGTCCCAAGATGAGGAAGGAACCAAAAAAACCCCATTCTTCGGACAACGGACAGAAAATAAAATCGGTTTCACTTTCAGGAACATGGTTGGCTTCCACACTGGAAACAGAGGCTTTATTATATCCTTTTCCAAGTAATCCACCAGAACCAACTGCCGCCATTGCTCTATGACGATTATAGTCTTCTCCATTTGGATCTTCTTTCAATCCCATAAAGAGTTCAATTCTAACTTTTTGGTGAGGTTTTAGTTTTTGAAAGGCGTAATTAATTCCACTGATTAACCCCAATCCTAGTAGATAAGCTATTAAAAGCGCACTTATGATACCTCCACGACTTCTTCTGGGCACTAAGCGTCCTGCAAATAACAAGGCAAGAATAAATAATGCTGAAAAAGTAGCTATAATGCTCCAAACACCAGGGAAACTGACCCCAGGGAGAAACGAAAATGTAATGACGTTATTAGATACAAAAAGGGTGATTAGGGAGATAAATACAATTACAAACAAGATGGGAATGAAGTGACTCCCAATCCAAGTTTGTTTGTACTTTACACCCGGAATAATGTTCGTTATTTTTAAAACAAGGGGGTCAAAGGTAATTCCTTCGCGGTATAAAACGAACAGGAAAGAGGTAAAAACAACAAAAGTTCCTGCATCTGGTTGGAGCATAATTAACACCATCGGAACCAAAAGAATAGAAAGTGCAAGGAAGGTTGTGCGGATGGTTTGCTGCTTAATATTAAAATCGCCAACGTAACGGGCAAGTAAGATTGCAGTACCAATTTTTGCAAATTCTGAAGGTTGAATTCCCATAGAACCAAAGCCAAGCCAAGCGTGCGCTCCGTTTACTGCAGGCATGAATAATACCAAAACCAATAAAAACAGACAGGCTAAAAATATAGGAATTGCAAATTTATAATAGATGTCACTGTCAATTAGAAATACAAGAAGGCCTAAAAACAATGAGAAGCAGATCCACATAACTTGTTTTCCATACTTGGTAGAAAAATCAAATAAACTCGGGTGCCCTTCTTCATAAGCCGCCGAATACATATTGATCACACCCAAGGTTACCATGAGAAGAATAGTGCCCAACACGGCCCAATCGATATGTTTCGTTAGTGAATCGTTGTGTCTCATTTCTTATCTAAGAATTTGGCGTCAATAATTCGTTGTTCAACGGCTGGGTCACTGATTTTTTTATTGATATACTGTTCTATCATTAGGCGTGCAATTGGCGCTGCCCAAGATCCACCAAAACCTGCATTTTCAACAAACACAGCGATAGCAATTTTAGGATTGTTTTGTGGTGCAAATGCGATAAAAACAGAGTGATCTTCGCCACCTCTATTTTCTACTGTACCTGTTTTACCGCAAACAATCATATCTGTTAGTCGAGCTTGCCTTCCTGTACCGCCACCTTCATTTACAACTCTGCGCATTCCTTCAATAACCGGGTCGAACCATTTTGAATCTACCATAGTTCTTTTCTTGGTGTTGTAAATGGGCAAAGGTCCTTTTTTTCCGATTGATTTTACAAAATGTGGCGGATAATACCATCCTCTGTTGGCTAAGATTGCAGCCAAATTACCCATTTGAAGCGGAGTCATTTTAACCTCCCCTTGTCCAATTGAAATGGAACGTATTGTTGAGAAAGCCCAACCCTTTTCGCCATACCATTTGTTGTAAAATGCAACATTTGGAATCAATCCTGGGCGAATACCAGTTACGTCTGTCAATGGTTTTTCACCCATTCCAAAACTGTGCATGTATTTCTGCCAAGTGTCTAAACCGACGGCAGCGTCTTCGTATAGGTTCCTTTTTTTCCCTTGTTGAATGATTCTTCTGGTTGCTTGATAAAAGTAAGGATTGCAGGAGTATTGAACGGCTTTTGGTACATCTCCCGGATGTGGGTGATTATGACATCCCACCAAACTTTTGTTGCAAGAAAACCCCGTGTTTACATTGATTACACCTTCTTGTAATCCAATTAGCGCTTGAATTAATTTGAAAATTGACCCTGGAGGATATTCTGCTGCCAAAGGTCTTGGATAGAGTGGCATTTGCGGGTCGGCCACTAAAATCGGATAATTTAACCCAATGTTTCGTTTCCCTACCATCATGTTTGGATCGTAACAGGGTGCAGAAACCATGGCTAAAATTTCGCCTGTAGCAGGTTCAATAGCAACGATACAACCTCTTTTGTTTTGCATTAATTTTTCACCGTAGCTTTGTAATAAAATATCTAAACCTAAAGTGATGTCAGCTCCTTGTTTTGCGACAGTATCATACTTTCCATCTGCGTAACTTTCTAACGCTTCCGATAATGCTGAGGTAACGATATAACGCACTCCTTTTCTGCCCCGCATTTCAGTTTCATAGTAGCGTTCAAGTCCGGCTTTACCAATATTATCGGCCTTTCTGTAAAAGTGATCGTTTTCTAAATCGTTTTCACTTACTTCAGATAAATATCCAAATATGTTTGCTCCAGAGTTGTAATTATAGCTGCGCATACTGGTTATTTCTTCATAGAAGCCGGGGAACCGTTCGAGGTAAGGGCCAATTTTTGCAATTTCTTCACTGGTTAGTTCTTCAACGAAGGGATAGGGTTTAAAGGTTCGATAGTTCGATTTTCCTTTGTAGCGACCCTCTCCTTTTACAATGTCCCAGTATCTCCACTTCACTTGTTCGCGGGTCCAGCCTACTAATGATGCAAATAGCGTTGTATCGAAAGTTTGGCATTTATCCTCAACATACATGATGTTGTAATAGGTTTTGTTCGTGACAATTTTTTGTTTGAATCGATCAAAAATAACGCTTCTTGGAGGTACAATTTCTTGTCTCTTCTCAGCAATAGCTGTTGCCGTTATTGTCCAATAATCATCCACAACCTGCATGTAAAATAAACGAACGCTGTATATGATCCCAACCAAAAGCATTAAAATCAATATTACATATTTTCGCCCATCAAGATTCATCGATCAAGTGGTTTGCGTACAAAAATGAATTGAAAAAATAAGCACAACAAAAAGGTGGGTGGCAAGCTTAATACGATTTTTTGCAGTACATAAAGCAAATCGTTGACCTTAAATTGTTCTATCAAGAAGAACCAAGCATGATGTAAAAAAAGAAACGTTCCAAAGGCAAAAATGAACCAACGCGATCCCATTATAAAAAAATTGGTTTCGTTGCCGCTTTCGTATCCATCTCTCGGCGCGAAGTATTTTAATAAAAACGGTCTCAAATAGGCGATGAATGTAGCTGCAGAGGCGTGTATCCCATAAGTGTGTGTTGTAATGTCAATAATTATTCCCATACCAAAAGCAAGGAGCATGAGGTAGAAAGGGGCAATAGTAATGGGCAAAAGAAATATAAAAATAGGGTAGATCATGAGGTGAATACCCCATCCTATTTCGATGCGACTAAACAAAAAGATCTGTAATAGACCTATGAGTACAAATCTACTGAGGTGCTTTAATATTTCCGTCATCTTTTGGGTCTACTGGTATTAGGGCTTCTATTTTCTTTTGTTCTTGAAGCAATAAATTTTTAACAATGTATACGCGTTGGGTGCTTTTGTAATTTTCACTGAATAGCACGGTTACATTCCATAATGGTTTTCCTTCGATAGTTTCAATTTTACAAATTTTACCAACCGGAATGTTTCTGGGAAAAAGTCCTGATCCACCACGGGTAACAATCTTTTGCCATTTTTTGAGTTTCATGTCGTTTGAAATTCCCAATAATGTGCCTTTTCGGTGACTCTTACCATCCCATTTTAGTAATCCAAAAGCACCGTTGGATTCAACCATGATGTCGATATTGATGTTTTGAGTAAGTACGGATTTTATCAATGAATAATGATCGCTCACTTTATGTACAACACCGATAACACCTCGGTCGGAGATAACTCCTAATCCTTCGTGAATACCTTGCACGCGCCCTGCATTAATTGTAAAAAAATTGTTAGATCTATCTGTAGTTGAATTTATGACCAGTGCGGGAATGTAAACGTATTGTTGACGGTATAAGGTGTCATCAATTTGCACCTTGCCATTGCCAAGTTGAATGAATGATTGCTTGGTTTTTTCTTTTAACGCTACATTTTCGAATTGCAAACGAATATTGGTAGAATTGAGGTTAAGTTGTTTGTTTAATTCGTTGCGAACCTCCATCACTTTGCCTTGTACATCTGAGACACCCGACAACACAACCGATTTAGGAAAACTCATGTATGTAACATAATAACGTATTGCAATACCTTGCAATAGTATGAAGAACATAAAGATCTTAAAGCGTTGAAAGAAAGCAAAAAGGTTGCGCATGGTTACAAAGATAGGAATTCAGATATCACCTTGAAAGCCTTATTTTTTTTAATTGAAATAAAATTTATTTTTCGTTAAGTTATAGTTTCTCAAGACTACTTTAATCCCCAATTTCAAATTCGTTTTCGGACTCTTTTTTTTGAGCTTCCTTCCATTTATTGGTTTTCTCTTTGACTGATTTCAACAACTTGTTTTCTTTCTGTTTAGGTGTTTCTTTTGGGTTTTCTTCTTTGGTGTCGTATTCTAATATTATTTCTTCACGCTGTTTCACTTTAGGGTTGTAATTGTGAATACTCGTGTCTCTTTTACCAATGCCAAATTCTGATTTAAAGATCGATTTTGCTTCATTTAATGCGTCCTCTCTATTTTGTAAGGCTTGCTCTTTTTTTGCTTCTTTGTCCCATTCAATTAACGGATTGTCTAAGTCTCCAGACATGCGCATGAATATTCGCATGCCCGTTCCATCGTCTTCAATTGTTCCAAATTCTGAATCTCCTTGTTCTTTCAAATCACGAAATTTGAAATCAAAGCGATAGTCTATTTGATTGTCGAAGCTATGTACACCCGCAACAAATACATTTAATGCCGTCGACTTAATTTCCATTTTGGGGAATTGTAAAACGCCGTCTCGAATTGTAAAGGTGTTTTCTAATGTTTGAAATGAAATATCATTCAATTTTGATTCAAGTTGTGCTATGCTTTGTTTAGAAAGCAGAAGCTTAGCCTTGCTCGTTTTGAGGTCTTGAATTATTTCTTTAAAGGTTTTCACATTCGTTAAACGACCATTTTTGATTTTAATAGAAACATCTGCTTTAATCAAATGCTTTACTATTCCCAATCTGCCATCAAACGGAGCTTCCATCTGAAGTTTTGCCTCCATTAATCCCGAAATATTGTCACCGGTAATTACTTGTTGATCGAAGTTTTGCCACTCTTTGAACAGCTTAGAAAAATAGATGTTACTTGAATTTAGTGTGGTTTTTAAGATGTAATTTTCGGGTGTGTTTTCGTGTACAGAAACTCTTCCTTGTACTTTTGAACCAGCATTTTGAGCTTCAAATTGTTGGAAATCCAAGATGCGATTCGCCACAATTAAATCGGATGAAATATTACTAAATACATGGCCCTGGTAGGCAACTTTTTTCAAGTTGACCAATACATGCGCCGAGATGTCATTGGGTAAAACCCAATTCCGTTCCTCGGTGGTAATGGCGTTTGTGGGCACCACTGTATTAGCCAAATCATCAACTATAATTTGATTGGAGGAGATGCTTAATGCACCATCCAAATTTTCCACGCCGCGGGCATATCCAACAAGATTCTTCAAAACACCATTTACGTTCAAATCGGTTTCTTGTATTTTTAAAGCTATTCCGGTCAAGATGGCTTCGGTTCCTGTAAAATCAATTTCACCTTGAATGTTTTTAAATATCCGGCTGTCATTAGTGCGCTGAATCATGGCGTTTTTTAGTTCAACCGCCACTTGACCAGAGTTGATGTCCATGCCTTTAGATGCATTCATTTGAAGATCGGCCTTTCCGTCAATAATTATATTTCCACTTGTGTTTTGGATGCCATAGAGCGGAAATATTTGGTGCAATACCGCCAAATCAATAATGCCATGTGCTGCGCCAATAATTTGTGGGGTATCAAATGTTTTAACTATAAGGGAAGCGTCAAAAGCTCCTTGTGCTGTGTTGAAGTGCAATTTATTGATTTCTAACAAATCTTGATTGGCCCTACCATTACTGAGGTAATTCATGTCTAGTTGAACATTGTTTACTTGAAGTCCTGAGTTAGGTTCTGTCAAAGCACCGTTTTTCACTTGAATTTTGCACTTTAGCAGAGGTTTTTTACGGGCATTCATGTCGCCCTTGAGCGTTAGGTCGAAATTAACCAATCCTTTTCCCTTAAATTGTTTAACGTCTTGGATCTCCTTGGCGCCCATTTTATTGATAACATCTTCAAAGGGTAGTTGAGTTCCAACTAATTGAAAATCAACTTTATTTGTGTCAATTTTCCCGTGAAATTGTAGCGGAATATTCGCTAAGTAAACGTCTGCCTTTGGAAAAGTTACAGAGTTGCTGAGCTTGTTCACGGAACAGGTCAAGTTAAAGTTGAGGGGCACATTATTGAGTAATTTAACATTACCACTTTTGGCTTCGTGCAAGTAGGATAGGCTATTCGCGGACATGTCAAATACATCATTTGCGAAAGATCCCGATAGGTCTAGTTTATCAAAATGATTGACATAGGTCTGCTCGGTTTTCAAGTTGATGTAGGCGAAGCGAACGTTTTCTAAATGAACGTATTTTAGGTCTATCGCAAATGGCTTTTGATCAGTTGAATCTTTAGTTGGTTTAAGAATGTCAAAGTTTTCTTCTCCTTTTTCGTTGTATTTGACATAAATTTTCCCGGCTTGCATTTCGAGAGCCTTTACCTTGTACTCTTCGTTCCATACATCCCATAAATTGAATTTCAGGCGTAACCTATCGCCATAGAAAAGCGTATCGGTCATTTTAGAATCTGGATAAGCATCTGGAATGAAAACCGAATTGAAATCTATAGAAACTGCTGGAAATGAAGACCAAAATGATAGATCAATTTTGCCAACATAAACCTTAGCCTTCAGGTTTTTATTTACCTCGCCCACTGCATATTTGATAAGATCGTCTTTGAAAAAATACAAAGCTGCAGAAATCAATAAACAGATACTGATTATTGAAATGGTGAGTATTTTAAAAAGTTTAAAAAGTCTACGCTTCATGGTGCAAAATTACATGTGTAGCGTGTATATAATTGGGACTACCACATCATCTTATCAACGTTGAAATGAGCATAACGGGTACAGTGAAAAGGAATAAGATTAAGGCAACTGCTTTCCCGAAATACGCGGGCTTACAATAATCCTTTTTTTGCCATCATTTCTGCGATTTGGATTGCGTTAGTGGCCGCACCTTTACGCAAGTTGTCTGCTACAATCCATAAGTTTAGCGTGTTGGGTTGGCTTTCGTCTCTACGAATTCTGCCGACAAAAACATCGTCTTTATGTTGTGCCATACGTGGCATTGGATAAACGTTATTTGCTGGATCATCTTGCAACGTGATTCCTTCAGTAGCTGCCAGAAGCGCTTTCACTTCCGCAACATTAAACTCTTTTTCAAAGGAAATATTAACCGCTTCCGAATGTCCGCCAACCACAGGTACACGCACTGCGGTTGCAGTTACTTGAATTTTATCGTCTAATATCTTTTTGGTTTCATTGGTAAGTTTCATTTCTTCTTTGGTATAACCATTTTCTAGAAATGAGTCGCACTGTGGAATACAATTTTTATCGATCGGATGAGGATATGCCTGTTCGCCAGCAATGCCGGCGCGTTCATTTTCAAGTTGTTGAACTGCCTTAACACCTGTTCCCGTGATGCTTTGGTAAGTTGAAACCACAACTCTTTTGATGGTGTATGCATTGTGTAATGGCGCTAAGGTCATCAATAATTGAATGGTACTGCAATTTGGGTTTGCAATGATTTTATCAGTTGCTTGTATTAAATTTCCATTAATTTCTGGAATGATTAATTGTTTTGTTGGGTCCATTCTCCAAGCAGAACTATTGTCAATGACTACAGTACCCTTGTCCGCAAATTTTGGGGCCCATTCGATTGATGTTTCACCTCCAGCAGAAAAAATGGCAAGGTCTGGTTGCATGTCAACAGCCGTTTGTAAGGCTACAACGGTCCACGATTTACCAGCATAGGTAATGGTTTTGCCTACACTTTTTTCAGATGCAACTGGAATTAATTCCGTAATTGGAAAATTGCGCTCTTTTAATACTTCTAACATAACATTTCCTACCATCCCGGTAGCACCAACAACTGCAACGCGCATAACTTCTTTTTTAACGTCAAAAATAGTATATTTATCACCGATTATAAGCAACATATGAAGCAAATCTTCTTTCTACTACAGTTTTTTCACACAATTTCTTTGTGCGCACAGGTAAATGATCAGTTTACGGATAATGATTTTTCCACGAATCCAACTTGGGGAGGAAATACAGCTGATTTTATCGTGAATGGAACACAAGAATTACAATCTAATTTAGCAATAGCAGCAACATCATATTTGTCTACTCCACACAATATTTTGAGTTATTCTGGGGTCGAGTGGCATTTTAATGTAAAGCAATTGTTTGCGCCGTCTTCTGCAAACTATGGAAAAGTTTATTTGACAGCAACTTCTGCCGATTTGAGCACTAATCCTGACGGAATATTTATTCTTTTCGGTGAAACGGGAAGTACAGATGCTGTTCGTTTATATAAAAGAATTTTGGGAGTTAACACACAACTCGCTGCAACAGCTGATGGAACAATTTCAACCGCCGTTAATGCATCGGTTAAGGTAACCTGTAGTGTTGGAAATTTATGGAGCTTGTCTGTTGATTTAACGGGAGGTTCCAACTATTCTTTGGCGGGAAGCGTGGTGGATCCAATTGTGTTTTCAGGAACGCATACTGGGTTTTTGTGTGTATACACTGCGAGTAATGCAAATAAGTTCTACTTAGACAATGTCTATGTTGGACCTATAATTATTGATGTGGTTGCACCTATCTTGGCAAGTGTAACCGTCGTTTCGTCTACGCAAGTCGATGTTGCGTTTTCGGAAGGGCTTTCGGGCGCGTCTATAATTCCGGCAGCATTTAGTGCGTCCGGTGGACTTGGAAATCCGTTAAGTGCTGTGCAAGATGGGGTTGATTTATCATTGGTGCACCTAACGTTTGCAAGTACTTTTAGTAATGGAACAACGTATCAACTTACAACGATTGGACTTCAAGATGGATCTGGCAATACTTCGGTTTCAGCCATGTTGCCGTTTACATATTTAGTGGCAGAAAGCGCTGTCATTGGCGATATTGTAATTACAGAGTTTTTCCCTGATCCGAGTCCGAGAATTGGTTTGCCTGAAATCGAATTTGTTGAAATATTCAATAAAAGCACAAAGTATTTCGACCTCACAGGCTGGAAGTTTGGAGACGGTGCTACCGAAGGAACGGTTGGGGCTGGTTGGTTATATCCCGGACAATATAAAGTGTTGTGCACAACTTCGGCCATAGATTCTTTCAGTAATACGGTTGCAGTAACTAGTTTCCCGAGTTTGAATAATGCCGGAGATCAAGTGATTATAAAAGACAATACAGGGTTGGTTTTGGACCAACTGACCTATACCGATGCATGGTATTTAGATGCCGATAAAATGGATGGAGGGTATACACTAGAATTGATAAATCCAAACGATCCGTGTTCTGGAGCAGACAATTGGAAAGCAAGTTATGCTTTTGTCGGTGGAACTCCAGGTGCTCAAAACAGTGTATATGACGTTACGCCAGATACACAGGCGCCACAAATTGTGCAAGTATATACCGTGCCGCCGGATGTTATTCAAATTCAATTTAGCGAAGGAATGGATGCCGCAACGTTACTTACTACTGCGATAAATTTTACCCCAAGTTTAACGATATTGTCTCGTAGTGTTTTAGGAAATAACATACTTAACCTAACAGTTAGCGCGCCCTATACCGTTGGAGTTTTTTACACCATGACGCTTACTGCGGTTTCGGATTGTTGGGGAAATGCAGCCAATTTAATAGCTCAATTTGCCCAAGCGGATGTTGCCTTCGTTGGAGACTTAGTGTTAAACGAAGTGCTTTTCGATCCGGTAACGGGCGGGCAGGATTTTGTTGAACTATATAACAATAGCACTAAATTGTTGGATGTATATGGTTTGGCTTTTGCCAATTTCGACAACGATACAATTGCTAATCAAAAAGTGATTACTGCCCATAAATTTATCAAAGCAGGAGAGTATTTGGCATTTTCAAAAGACACAAATCATTTAATAAGTCAATATCCCTTTACGGTCAAAGGAAGATTGGTTAAAATGGATTTGCCGAGTTATAATACAGATTCAAGTACCGTTTATTTAACATCTGGTCCGCTAGTTTTAGATAAATTAAGTTACGACAAAGATTGGCACTTTAAGTTGTTGGATAATTTTGACGGCAAAACCTTAGAAAGAGTAGATTTTAATGGATTGACGCAAGATAAATCGAATTGGTTTACTGCTGCTGAAAGCACAAATTTTGGAACTCCAGGAAAAGAAAATTCACAGCGACGAAGTCTTGCCAGCGCAGGAGATTTTGCATTTGAAAGCAATGTTGTGTCTCCGGACAACGATGGTTATGAAGATTTGCTGTTCATTAAGTATGCCATGACAAAGCCGGGCATGGTTGCCAAAATGACGATCTATAACGACCAAGGTGTATTAATTAAAGAATTGCTTAACAATGAGTTGCTTGCCACCGAAGGGCGTTATTCTTGGGATGGATTAAGTGACAAAAACACAAAAGCAAGCATTGGCGCATACGTGTTAGTGTTTGAGGCATTCGAAGCAAACGGTGGCGTTGTTTTTCGCAAGCAGAAGGCTTTCGTAGTTGCTGGGAAACTGTAAGGTTAAAGCCTTAATTTATTCGATATATGTTCCAATGTCTATGTCTTAGGATTGATTATAGGGATTCATTGCAATAAATTTTAACATGAAAAGAATTTTACTTGTCGTATTTTTAATGACCTTGAATCTTTCAATTGCTGGACAAGTTGACAGCAATTGGAATGTGCTTTTAGTAAAGAAAGGGAGCAAGCTGGAGCTGAAATTTGACATGGAGTCATTACAAAAGACCGGATTCTATTTGTATAAAAACTGTATATATGAGGTGGACTTAACGGATAATAAACACCTGTCGGGAAGGTTAATTGATGTTCAACTAGACACCTTGTTTTTTACTAATTTTTTTAATGAAAATGTGGCGCGTTCTGCTAGTTCAAAACTTGATACTTTAGCTGTTTATTATAAAAATTTAAAAAAACTTAATCTTATTTCCGACAGAGCTCTTGGGTTTTATAGTAAATATTCCTTTGATGATTTTGACTTTTTTTTCAAAAAAGATACGGTTAATTATTTTTTGGAAAGTTATTGGGATACCATATTTGAAAATGATCTTAATGTTTACGAAATAGTTCCTCATTTGACTGATCAAGGTGTTGGGACATTGTTTGAGGAATCTGGTCGGGTATATTATTATTATGGTTCAGGCATGACGAAACCGGATCGAACCAAAATGGACCATACTTATTCAAAGCGAAACGTTTTTTGTTTTACTCCGTGTAAGGCGGAAGAAATAAATGGTTTAGCATTGGGGTTCCATCCGAAAAATGTAAAAAATGTTGATTACAACGAACGCGATTCATTAGTGGTTCGGGGTTTAAGTATAGAAATTAGTCCGTTCGCCATAATGTCTTTGATTAGCCCCAAAATCAATGGGCCTTTTGCAGACAGCATTACTATTTACAACGAGGTTATAAAAAAGGATTGGCGTGTTAAAATACTCGGCGTCCAGCTGAGTCCAATAAACACGATCAATGAAATGCGGCTTTATGGTTTGAATGTAACTGGTTTTATTACTGTAGTAGATGAATTACATGGCTTGTCAATTTCTGGAATTAACAATTTCTCATATCTAATGAATGGCTTGAGTATTGCTGGAATTCGAAATTGTGCAACATTTGCCAAAGGAGTTCAAATCGGGCTTTTTAATAAGGCGTCAGACATGAGAGGTGTTCAAATTGGTTTATGGAACACGAATGGGAAAAGATCATTGCCCTTAATAAATTGGCAGTTTAAACCAAAATTGAAGAAATGAAATCTATTAGCGCTTTACTGTTTGTATTGGTTACACTTTTGAGTTGTAAGAATACTGACGAGTTGGTGCGCACTAAAAATGAGGAAAAGACGGTGTATGAAAACGCAAACTTCAGATTAGTAGTGACACATAGTAAATCGAATGAGAAAGAGCATGTGAATAGTGTATTGTTAGTTTCGAAACCATCGAGCGATACAATCATTGACGCTGAAACTTTTGAATATTGCAGATTAATTGAGCGCAAAAATAGCATTGAAATACAATTGAGTGTAAGTTTCTACAGTGAGAATACTCAAAATTGGGATTTATTGGAGTGGTATTCTGTACAGATTCCTAAGAACGGAATTCAATTAAGGTCGTATCTAAATAAACTTTTCAAAAGAACGCCATACGAAATTTCACAAACCAAGCAAGCCTATAAAACGATGCTTTGTGACACCAATTTTATAAAGCATTGGATTGATAAGGAAATAGAACAAAATTTAGTAGAAAGAATGGAAAGCAAATTGTTTATTGCTGCGTTGAATGGAGACGTTGAAGCCTTGAACTTGTTTAATGAATTTGATACCATGTTTCATTTGGATGGCTCTTATTCTGAGACATATGGAATGATGTTAGATAATATTATAATGGCAAACAAGTGTTCTAAGTTCTAAAACTTACAACGACAGTTGTTACTCCACGTGACTCAATTTCAACATATTTGATCTTCCGTTTTCTTCTAATGGAATCGATGCTATGTTGATCACTAAATCACCTTCGTTTAACAAACCTTTTTCTTTCAACAAGTATTTTATGTCAGCAATGGTGTGATCTGTACTCACACGTTTGTCGTAGTAAAACCCTTGAACTCCCCAGATCAAATTCATTTGGGTTAAGATCTGTTTGTTACTAGTGAAGATAAAAATTGGTGCCATTGGGCGTTGTGATGCAATTTTATAGGCTGTATAGCCAGAAGACGACATCGTAATAATTGCATTTGCTTCCGTACGTTGTGATAAGCGACAGGCGTTGAAACAAATTGAATCTGAAATAAAGCGATCGTTGTTTTTCTCAGGCAATTCTTCTTTGTTGTAAATACCATCAAATGTTTCCATTTCTCTTACAATTTTGGCCATCGTTTCGATTACTTCAACAGGATATTTACCAACTGAAGTTTCTCCAGAAAGCATTACCGCATCCGCACCGTCCAAGACTGCATTGGCAACGTCATTCACTTCGGCTCTTGTTGGAGTTAAGTGGGTAATCATGGTTTCCATCATTTGTGTTGCCACAATTACTGGTTTTGCGTGTTGCATTCCCTTTTTAATGATCATTTTTTGAATCAAAGGAACATTTTGCATCGGAACCTCCACACCTAAATCTCCTCGGGCAACCATCAAGGCGTCAGAAGCTTTTACAATGGCATCAATGTCAATAACCGCTTCAGGTTTTTCAATTTTTGCAAGCACCTTAGCTTTTCCATGTTGGTTGATGATTAAATGACGCAATTCAATAATATCGCGCGCATTTCGCACGAATGATAATCCGATCCAATCTACGTTTTGCGCTAAAGCAAAGGTTAAATCTTCACGGTCTTTTTCCGTCATGGATGGCATCGATATTTTAGTGTTCGGGAAATTCACCCCCTTTTTAGAAGACAATATCCCTCCTTGAATAATCTTGGCTGTAATAGCGGTAGAACCGTTGGTAGATACCACTTCAATGATCAGCTTGCCGTCATCTAATAATATACGTTCACCAGGATTTGCATCAGCAGGCAAACCCGCGTAGTTAATTCCGATTTTTTTTGCCGTTCCCATGATGCGCTCGGTTACGATCTCAATCAATTCACCGTCAATTAATTCAACGCCATTGTTTTCTACTTCGTAAACTCGAATTTTTGGTCCTTGTAAATCTGCAAGAATCGCAACATTACACCCATCTTCTTTGTTTAATTCTCTAATCGTTTTGATAACAGCTAAATGATCCTCATGACTGCCATGAGAAAAATTTAATCTACACACGTTAACACCCGCTTTAATCATTTTACGTAACGTTTCTTTTGGAGAACTTGCAGGTCCCATTGTTGCTACTATTTTTGTTCTTTTTGTGTACATATTCTGTTTTTTTCGGGGTGTGTGTTAAAATTCTAAATTTTTAGCTGAATCAAAATTGGTTGGATCTAGTTCTTGCACATGTAATACTATCTCTATCTTTCGTAATTCAGTTATTAAATGTTTCATTTCTTGGTGTAAATTTTCTTTAATGATCAAAAAATAATCTGCGTGGTTCAATTCCTTCATCAAAAACTTGTTCAACATTTTGTTTTTCACCAAAAACATTTCTATTCGTTGTTCCTCATCGATGAACTCATAGAATGAAGGTGTTTCAAAGCTCCAATCTTTACGTTTAATGAGGTAAGGCTCTTCGCATTTTTCAAACTTGAAGCCCAATAATTTGTTTACTTCAAATACCAATTGGTAGTCTACATTGTGACACGAAATAGCAACTAAGTCAAAATCAAAATCGTCGTCGAATTCAAGTTTAAGCTTTATTTCTTTGGCCATTCGGTAAAAGTAACAAATACCTACGGTTTAGCGGGTATAAAATAGTGTATTAGCATAAATTTCACAAATTGTTAATTTGAGTCGCGTTTTCAAAAACAATGTGCTAGAACTATTCAACACTGGTTTTTATCATATCATTCACTTCAAAATATTCCAAGATTGCTTCTTTGATAAAATGTTGTTGCTCTCTTTCTTCTAAATGGGGCAATTCTTTTAAAAATTCGAAATGAGGCCAGCCGTCTTTGTCATCGCCTTGGTATTTGTAATAGCCATAAGGTTCTAAAACGGTGCACAATGCAATGTGCATGAGGTCCGTCTTTTCGTGTTTTTTGAAAGCGACATAGCCTTTGCCCAATTCTTGAACTCCGATTAAGAATAGAATACCCTGTGTGTCTAAATCTGGTCCAAAATCATCTTCAAGTTTTTTCGATAATTGTTGAAAGCGTAATGCAATTGTATGATCCATGATGCGAAGATAACTGTATTTAAAGCTTTTTGCAGTTGAATTGATGCGTAAACTTTTAAATTTTTCTTATTTTTGTGAAAACTAATAATTACTCTGTCATGGGAAGAGCGTTTGAATATAGAAAAGCAGCAAAGGAAAAGCGTTGGGATAAAATGTCTAAATTGTTTCCAAAATTAGGAAAGGCAATTACGCTCGCAGCAAAAGAGGGTGGACAAGATCCTGCAACGAATGCCCGTTTAAGAGTTGCGGTTCAAAACGCCAAGGCAGAGAACATGCCGAAAGATAACATTGATAATGCTATTAAAAGAGCGAATGCCAAAGACACGGCTTCATTTACCGAAGTGAATTATGAAGGTAAGGGTCCGCATGGTGTATTGATTTTTGTGGAATGTGCAACCGATAACTCAACGCGTACAGTAGCTAATGTGAAATCTTATTTCAACAAATCAGGTGGAGGAGTTGTGCCAACAGGTTCTTTTGAGTTCATGTTTAACAGAAAAGCTGTTTTTCAATTAGAAAAATCTGCCAACCCTACTATGGATGCTGATGAATTGGAATTAGAGTTGATTGATGCGGGTTTAGAAGAAATTGATCAAACAGATGAATCTGTGTTCTTGTATGCTGATTATACCAGTTTTGGTGAATTAGGAAAAGCAATGGAAGAAATGGGGTTACAAACGCATAAATCAGAACTACAAAGAATACCTACAACTTTTGTTGAATTTACAGAAGAGCAATTGGTGGATATTGAAAAGCTGATCGATAAAATTGAAGACGACGAAGATATTTTGGCGGTTTATACCAATATCGCGTAAGCATT
>JAYSRU010000054.1:0-5855 GCA_043720875.1 Crocinitomicaceae bacterium | reverse complement strand
GGCTCAATATCAGAACGACGTATTTATAAGTTGGTTTCTGGAACACGAGATTTACCAGCATTTTTGGTGAGCAATCCCGGTATTAATTCTGGATGTATGATTGTGCAATACACAGCGGCATCTGTGGTGAGTCAAAATAAACAATTGTGTACGCCGGCAAGTATAGATAGTATAGATTCAAGCAATGGTCAAGAAGACCATGTTAGTATGGGTGCTAATGCAGCAACGAAATTATTTAGAGTGGTAGAAAATTGTTACAAGATTGCAGGTTTGGAGATGTTTACCGCTTGTCAAGCAATTGAGTTTAGACGACCAAAGAAATCTAGCAGCATCATTGAAAATTACATAACGGATTTCCGAAAAGTCGTTCCGCATTTAACTGAAGATACTTACTTAAGTCCTTATTTACATAAGAGTATTGAGTTTTTGAAAGGCAAATAATTCAATATAGTACTGCAACGCAAAATGAGCAATTCAAGATTAATTGAATTGCTCATTTTGCTTTATATACCTTACGTTCTAATCTTGGTCTCTTTTCCAAGCACGGTATAGGTCAAAATACCCCTTTGTTTCCATTATAACAACTCCTCCAGTCGTATCTCCATATTTAGCGGGTATTGCTCCAGAATAAACCGTCATACCTTTTACGGCTGCTCCAGGGATTGAAGCTATATTATCGATCTTAACACCGTCAATCATGTAAATTACATCACCAGCGCGAGAACCTCGGATAATCAAATCTCCATCATCATTCATTTTGATATCTGAGTTAAAAGCCACCACTAACAATCCAGGGTTTCTTATGGCAGAACTTCTTGCGATATCTTCGGTTTCTATGGTCATTGGGTTTCCTGGGTTGATATTAATTAATGGTTTTGTATAAGTAATAGTTGCATCAATTACAGTTGCTCCAATTTTCCAGTCTCTTACATTAGCAATTCCGTCTAAGGGCACACTTACATCTCTACGCGTGGTATCATTGAGTTCCGATACTGCGGTTAGGTCAAATGTTCCGCTAGGAACCGCAGAAAGTTTAAACTTTCCATCTTCTGCTGTTCTTGCCTTGATGTAACTCTCTCCAACTTGTATGTAAACTTTCACATTTTCGACTGGGAGACCTTTTTCATCCACAATTCTACCGATAATGTCTCCACTGTTTCCTTGGCCTAAAGCCGTCATCCCAAGTAATAAACTAAGGCTTGTAATAATTGTTTTCATCTTATGTATTTTTAATTGTTTCTTATAAGATGTATTCGTTACTGTTATTCCATAAATTAGGGGTGATTTTTTTTAACATTTTCGTTTAATTTATTGATTTATAGGTTTTTGAACATAAAAAAAACCGAAACAAAGTTTCGGTTTTACGTATTTTTTAATGTAATAGGTAATAAATTTATTCCTCCAGTGCTACAACTTCTTGAACCTCTGGTAAATATTGCTTCAATAGATTTTCAATTCCTCCTTTAAGTGTAGCGGTTGATGAAGGACAACCAGAACATGCACCTTTCAATTGAACGGTAACGGTTCCTTTGTCAAACCCAATAAAATCAATAGCTCCGCCATCATTTTCTACAGCTGGTCGAACATATTCATCTAGTAAGTCGCGTATTGCATCATCATATTCAGATGGCTCAAAATGTTTTACTTCCGCATTTTCGGCTGCTTTTGGTGCTTTCGGAGCGGGCATTTGAATCAATACTTCTTTTCCTTCAGCCAAAAATGAACGAATAAATTCACGTAATTCCATGGTGATGAAATCCCATCCTAAATTTTCTGTTTTAGTTACGGTAATGAAATTGGCGGCGATGAAAACTCCTTTTACAAAAGGTAATCCAAACAAAGCTTCTGCAAGTGGAGAGTATCCTTTCGCATCTGCTAACGACGTAAATTCAACACTGTCACCAGTTATTAATAAATATTTGTTAGACACAAACTTCATAGTGGCTGGATTAGGTGTCATTTCTGCGTAAAGGGTAATTGGAACGTTCATATCGATTTTATTCTTCTTTTTTATTGTTTAATTGCTGTTGCCTTGATCTTAACTTCTGTAAGAACAGGTTGCGTGTTTGCGGTAATTGTAACCGTTTTTTCAATGTCTGGACCTTGACCAACTTTAGGGCTAAATTCAACTTCAATTACATCACTGGCGCCAGGAGCAATTGGACCTTCTGGTTTCTTTGGAGTAGTACACCCACAAGAAGCCGAAACATTGGATATGATTAATGGATTTTTACCAGTATTAGTTACTTTAAAAGTAGTTGTGTTGTGGCTGCCTTCTTTTACTTTACCATAATCATGAATCAATTTGTCAAGCGCCATTGTTGTGCTGCTGGCCAATTCGTCCTTAAGTCTTTTCTCTTCTTCTAATCGGAATTGCGCTGCAGATTTCTCTAACTCTTTAACGTTACCGTCAGTGGCCGCAATAGGACTTACAGTCTCATCCGAACTAGGATTTAATGTTCCATCAACTCCATTAGAACAAGCTACTAAAGCTAAAGTCGAGCAAGCGATTAAAAAGATGTGTATTTTTTTCATTGTATTCAAATTAGAGTAACGGGGGTAAAATTAACTATTTATCTATATTAACTTTATCATATTCTCCAGATTCTATAAATTTAATTGCTTTAAGAATTGAAGGATTTTCTTTGTTTAATATTTGATAAGCCATTTCTCCTGTCCAAACGTCGGTAGTTATGTTGGCCATTAATCGAAGTTTGATATTGTCATCACTCATTTTCAACTCTTTTTCGTCCAACACAATTTCTTTATCTTCTTTTTTAACGTACTGGATAAAATCTTTGACCATTCTATCGTCTACTTTAAAACCGTTTTTAAATTGTTCGAAAGTAGGATATTTGACCATAAGATCGTCGCGGTTTTCATTCACAAAGGTTAAGGCGAAGTCATTGAAAAAACCAGTACGAAGTAATGCACGAAGAGAAGGAGTTATTTTTGAAGTATCAATGGGTACAAAAATATCTGGCATTATTCCACCGCCACCATAAACTGTTCGTTTGGTAATCAAGGTCTTGAATTTGAGAGAATCTGGAAATTTAACGCTGTCTGCGGAACTTAATTCACCACTTTCATAACGTAGTTTATAATCGTTTTTATAAGCATCTTTATCTTCATAGGGTTTCTGAATAAATCTTCCTGAAGGAGTATAGTAACGGGCAATGGTTAATCTCAGTTGCGATCCATCAGTTAAATTGATAGGTCGTTGTACTAATCCTTTGCCGTATGATCTTCTTCCGATTAAAACACCTCTATCCCAATCTTGTATAGCCCCAGATAATATCTCTGACGCAGAGGCAGAATTTTCATCAATTAAAATAACAAGGCGACCATGTTCAAATGTTCCTTTATCCCCAGCGTTCATGTCTTGTCTAGGCTGTGCTTTTCCTTCCGAATAAACGATTAATTTTTTTCCAGATAGAAATTCATCCCCCAGTTCTCGTGCAGTTGAAAGTAATCCGCCACCATTGTCTTGAAGATCAAAAACTAGTGATTCCATACCCATTTGTTGCAAATTCTTTATCGCTTGTCTCACTTCATCTTTGCTTTGACGTGAAAATGTATTCAGTTTAACGTAGCCTATTTTATTGGTTAGCATGTAGTGACATTCTACGGAATGAACAGGTATTTTTTCTCTGGTTAGGTTAAAATCTAACAAAGTTTTTTGTTTTTTTCTTAGGATCTGTACTTTCACTTTCGTTCCAGGATCTCCCATTAATCTTTCACGAACGCCAAGCGTTTTAATTCCAATTCCTGCAATAGATTCGCCATTCACCAATAGAATTTTGTCGCCAGGTAAAATTCCTGACTTTGCAGAAGGTCCACCTGGTATTGTAGCTAAGACGTTTAGGGTGTCTTTGAACATTTGATAGCGAATACCAATACCTACAAAACTCCCGTTAATTTTTTCATTCGCATCATCCACATCATCTTTTGAAATATACGTAGAATGTGGATCGAGTTTTTCCAGCATAGCAACTATTGCTGCCTCGGTTAATTCTTTTGCATCAACCTTGTCAACGTACAATTTATCGATAAAAGTTAATACCTCGTTGAATTTTTGAGTTGTTGCAATTTTAGATGTATCAGAATATTGAGCTTGAACTATAGAAGGTAATGCTGAAAGCAGGAGAGGGAGTAATTTATACATAGTTGGGATTATTTTATACGATATTAAGTAAAAAGTAGAACTAAACCTCTATTTGTGTTCAGTTTTAGTAAAATTTAGCAATTCGTTAACCTTTTGTTGCTTTTACTAGCGTATAGCCCTTTCGTTAAACAAAGTGTATCCGTAGCTAAATTGAAAATTAAATGGCCTAACCTGTTGTGGGAAATAATTCAACGTGAATCTAATTGGTCCGAATGGGCTATTGTAAATTGCTGTAGCGGCACCTAAAAAACTTTCGCCTTTAAATGGCTTACTATAACCAAATGTTCCATCGTTCTTTTTCTCTAATTTTTTAAACGGTTGGTAAACGTATGAGTCAATTCGGATATCTAAATTTTTACGCAGACTGAATACTAGGTTTAATCCGCCACCAACGTGTTGAGGTGCTCTAAATTCTTCAAGAAAATAGGTGTTCATATCTGGAAGCGGTTCAAATGCAGTCATTGCAAGTAGCGTAGCGGTGTAGTTTGCAAACAACGCTTGTGAGTTAAAAACACCTAAACCGTGCACTCCTACATGAAAAACAGGACTATTGATAAAATACCGTTGGTATTCAATATTAACCGCGATCCATTGGTGGACACGTCTAAAGTTGTAAGGTATCAAAGCTGTACTTCCAGATCTACTGTTTTCGATTCCACTTATTAATCTGGATTTCAAAATCAGTAATTGACCTGTTTTTGCCCATTGTTTTCGATTGAGGGAATTTTGAGTAAGGGTAAAACCAATTGAATTTCCATTTAGTTTTGTACGATCTGTTGTATCAATCAGTGTAAATTCTTTTGTTTGGTAATACTCATCAAGTAATTCAAATAGCTTAAATTCAGCTTTAAGTTTTGCCGTGTGGGCAATAGGTATGGTAATGTTCACGGCTGCAGCTGTTTCATTTTGCACCAGAAAGGAAGGTTTAACTTCTTCAAAGAAAGTATTGAAATTTCTAAAGAAATCCCACCGATTAAGTTGGAAATAACTACTTATTTTAAAAGGATGCTTTGATGCTGGCTCGAAATTAAACTGAGCACGTGCTGAGGCATAAAATCTACCAAAATAGGAATTACCTAAAAGTGTATAGGCATTTCGCTTAACGTATGTATAACGCAATCCAACAAATCCAGTATTAACTGATCGAGACGAGAAGTGGCCACCAACGTCTAGTTGAAAGTTTTTAAATTTTTGTACGACTAGCTTAACCTTATAAGTACTGTCCGCCTTTAGTTCGAGTTTAGGGAAAATACTTTCAATATGTTTGGATGAATAGGTTCTATAATATCGTTTTTCCAATGTTTTAAACGTAATGGATGCTTCTTTTCTTGAGTTTATTATTGATTTTTCAACATATTCTGATCGCTTATTATCAGTATAAACTGCAGCCACTTCGCTAATTTTTAAGGGTTTTATTTTCGACCTAAATTCAATTCTTCTTTTTGCAAGTGAGTCTATGTTTTCTCTTCGAGAAATAACCGTTTTTATTGAGTCGGCATATCGCAATCCCATGCTGTATCCTTCATTTATTGCTGTCTCAATGTCATTGAAGTCAAAAGTTGAAATACTAATTTTCTGATTAAACATGATACCGGATTCACAAGGTAACTCATAAAAACTATTACTCACTAACATATTGGTGAGTTGCGATAATAAGTCATCTTCTCGAGGTGAGTTAGCATTTCCTGAA
>JAYSRU010000053.1:0-2100 GCA_043720875.1 Crocinitomicaceae bacterium | reverse complement strand
TCAAAGTTTTTTGTATCACTCATGGTAAAACAGGTTTACTTTAATGAACAAGGTAGTTCTTTGTAATAAATGCAGATGCTGAGATTTTAATATGATTCTGTATTCATTCACAGATACAGTAATTAATTCTCTTTAAAATTAAAAAACCCCTGCTGATTTTAGCAAGGATTTTGAAAAAAAGAATAAATTTCTGTCCGTCCGGGGTCTTGCCCATAGGCCGGTACAAAAATAAGTAAGGTAGGGGCAGACCCCGGAATAAGAATTAATAAGCAGTTTAAATCCCGGGGTCTCGCAGCATCAGCATTACTTTTTCTTCTTTTTTGTATCAGATGATTTCAATTGCAAAGCTGATTTTGCATTGAGGGAAGTAATTACTTTTTTGCCCGTTCTTGCTTCTAATTCCTTTCTTGCCACTTTAGCTACATTGCCTCCCTGTTTTGCCACTTTCTTACTGTCTTCAAAAGTTTCGGGATTGGTAGCTGCTGAAATATCTTTTGTTGATGCTTCGGCCAGCATATTTAAGATAAGTTCAGTATTCGTCATATTATCCCGCAGGTTTTCTTTCTTCAGCCCTTTCAGGATTTTATATTCTTTCGTGGTTTTATCCGACCATGCTTTTGTGATGATGTCTGTAAGCGTTGCAAACTGAACTCCCTCTTTTAGTCCTCTCTTTTTCCACTCATTGGTTAGCTCCTTGCGTATCTCAATACTTTTCAGACGTTGGTTAATCCAGTTTTCGGAGTAGCCTAAATTCATGTATTGCTGTAAAGCTCTGTCAATTGTCAGTTCGGGGTCTTGCATTTCATCCAATCTTTCAGAGGCTACTTGTGCTAACCAAAGTTTAAAGGGCTCTGCCTTTGGTGATGGAATGGACTGGATGAGGCGGAAAAGTTGTTCGGTATCGGCAACATTGGTTAATCGCATTTTGCCGTCAGGTGCTTCCATTTTCAAAGCGTGACCGTTTGTCACGGTTTCATTTCCTTCCACTTTAAGCCGTTGTTTCAGCTTTCTCCAATACGCTGCGGGATCAACACTTTCGGTTAGTACGGCAACCACATCAACAATGGAGATATACCATTTCTCTTGTTCAGCGTCCCATACAGACCTTACCTGCTTGTCTTCAAAAACCTTAATTTCATTCTGTTTTCCCATGTATTCTGTTGGTTTTCAAACCGTGACAATCCGTCACGGTTTCAAATTAGTTTCTTTCTGAGTTGACTACAATTTGAAGTCAACTGATTTAATATTTTCAACTGGTTACAATTTGTAACCGTTTCATTTTTTATGCTGCCAGTACTTTATTGGTCAGTTCAATTATTTCATCAATTTCTTTTGTGTTAAAAATTCCCCTAATGCCTTCCGGGTGAATCATGGTGAAGGGTGATTCAATCAGGTTGCGTTTGCTTATCTCACCTTTCTCTAGTACAAAGTTTTTGAGTAAGTCCAAAAATTGTAGTTGACGACTTGTTAAGTAGCTGTGTTTATTTACAAAGTCGTCAAATGATTTGGTTACGGTTTCAGCAAATGTTTCCAATGTCTGAATACCCAAGATGTGCTTTATGAATTGTACTAACTCAGCTTTGCGATGGTTGTAAACCTTTCGCAGTAGTCCGATTGTAATGTGTGGATGTTCGTTATGAAGTTCTTCTGCCAGTTGTTCGGCTTCATCGGGCGTTATATCCAAGCCCCGTTTTACCTTTTGCAAAATTGGACTGCTGGAAACTAACTCATTAACTTTCTGCTCCACCAACTCACGATACTTGGCAACACTTAATGCCTCATGCTGTGGACCGAACTCAACAAACTCTTTTTCACTTACAAGGTCTTTGAAGTTGAACTTAGCAGGAGCTAATGGAATAACCGCTTCGCGGAATTTCATGAGCGGAGAAAGCTTACTAATTAGTTCATCTAATTTTTCTTCTGTAATGGTTGCCCAGAAATGATTGCCTTGCGCTTGTTTAATAAGCTGCTCTTCTTTTGCGATGATGTTTACACTTAGGGGCAATTCGCCAATTTCCTCAACGATGCTTTCCTTAAGCGTTTCAAATTTTTCTTTCTCCTCTGCCAGATTAGCTAATGAAACTTCCACGATGTCCTTTT
>JAYSRU010000052.1:0-2109 GCA_043720875.1 Crocinitomicaceae bacterium | reverse complement strand
TTTCACATAATCTATTATTAATGGGAGATTTTTATCCGACTTTGACCATTCTGTTTGAAGGTAAAGCAAACAATTTACCCCAACTTTCTTCGCATGTTCTTCTGCCCAAGCTATATCTGATGGATGAAAAACAACGACTTTAAGCTCATTTGCTTTCAAATAAGCTTCTGCTACTGGAGGTTTAAATTTTTTCGGTGAAAAACAGTACCAATCCACATCTCCGATGAGCGGATAACATCCTGAAGTTTCAATCGCAACCTCAATATTGTTTTCTTTTAAGATGGCAACAAGAGGTGATAAATCATACATTGCGGGTTCTCCACCTGTTATCACCACAAAGTCTGTAGGAGTTGATTTTATTTGGCTTAATAATTCAGTACATGAATACTTTTCGTGAGCATTGGCATCCCAACTTTCTTTCACATCGCACCAAGTACATCCAACATCGCACCCCCCTAATCGAATAAAATAAGCCGCTCTACCAGAATAATATCCTTCTCCTTGAATTGTATAAAAAGATTCCATAACAGGATAAATATTGCTTCTACTAATGCTCATGCTCAAAGTTAAAATTATTTTTGTTCAATTGATTCAAACGCGTCTAATTCGTCTAAATTTAATATAATGCTTCCAAAATCATCGGTTACAAAATTTCGTGTAAATTTTACATCCGCAAGCCATTGCTCGTTGGCATAAGAATGTCTTCTAACGATCCCCTGACTAAAGGTTTCATCGTATCCTTCTAATAAAATGATGATTTCTGCACTGCGTTCTTTTATGTTGGTAACATCTAAACCAAGAAGTGGTGAATCTTCATCTATAAGGTGTACAATCGTCCAAGTTAATGGAAAGAAATTAATAAAGTCTACTTCTAGGTTTAGTCGAAAATATTGTTTGTTGAATTGATTTTCACCTAAACCATCTGAATCAATCATTAAGATAACTTGTATCTTGTTGTTAAGCAATACTTTGGATCTTAAATTAACCAATTTAAACATCATTGCGGTCTTATCTTGGTACGGCGTAATGATAACATTTTCACTAAATCGAATTCTGGCTTTTGGCTTTGAAAACCTTCCATATAAAACTCCGGTTGCCAGCGAAAAACTCAAGAAACCTAGGAAAGCCTCAAACATAGCTAAAACGTGTGCACTTAATCCTTGTGGAGAAATAGAGCCATAGCCTACAGTAGTGAAAGTTTGAACAGAAAAGAAAAAACAATTTAAAAACGCGCCTAAGCCAAAATCAACTCCTTTAAATTGGTTAATTCCTATAAAATAATAACTTAAACCAAAAACCAAGTTAATGGCTGAATAAACAACAACTAAAGCAATAAACAAGGCAAGCCAATGACTATGTACACACCATGAATAGATATCGAATTGTTTCGCACCTTTGCCTTTTCGAGTAATGTTATACGAACCATTCGAATTCATATACCGATTAACATGTTTTTGAAAATTTACACCCAAGCCCGGATCTTGATTATTTTTCATACTGCGAAAATAATACAGAAAACGATACTTTTCATCGTAATTTTTCATTGTTTTTATAGTATTTTTGCACAATGCAAGATACATATCGTCACAAAGGTTTACGCCGACAAATGGTTCAAGAGTTAAAAGCTTTAAACAAAATCGCAGAGAATGTATTGGAAGCAATGGATAAAATCCCTAGACATGTTTTTTTGGATGGTGTTTTTGTGGAAAAAGCATATGAAAACCAAGCATTTCCAATTGCTGCAGGGCAAACTATATCACATCCTTTTACAGTTGGATTTCAATCAACCTTGCTTGAAATAAAAAAAGGAGAAAATGTACTTGAGATTGGTACGGGATCTGGATATCAAACTTGTGTTTTGGTTGAATTAGGAGCAAAAGTTATTACAATAGAAAGACAAAAGGAATTGTTCACTAAAACAAAATCAATCTTACCTAAAATCGGTTACATCGCTAAAACATTTTTTGGAGACGGTTATAAAGGTAATACGAGTTACGCACCTTATGATAAAATAATTGTCACTTGTGGCGCTCCTTTCATACCCGAAGCATTGATAGAGCAGTTAAAAGTTAATGGGTTGATGGTCATTCCTTTAGGTGATGAAAATGG
>JAYSRU010000051.1:0-2112 GCA_043720875.1 Crocinitomicaceae bacterium | reverse complement strand
TTGCAGGGATTTATTTTATTTAACAAAAGTTCCTTTGTAATCTCATTGGTGTCCATGTCAATGAAATGATGTCATGAAGACCATGAATAACAAATTTGTTAGTTTGATCTTCTCTGAGAGTGTGTGTGTAATATTGGTATTTGTGACTAGTAAAGTGGGCTTTAATTAATTTAAATTGCTCGTTTGTACTGGCAAATATTTTTGTACCATATCTTGTCAACTTTATCTCACCTAACGAAAACAACTCAGTTTTTACCTGCACGATTGGCATGTTGAATATCGTTATTGGTGGAGGTTTTAGCTCTTTAGCTGTTTTGTTCATGCCTGGTGTTTTTCTTTTCAAGCTATCAATAGCATTTTGATACTCAGTGGATTCATCTATTAGTGAATCATATGAGTTACATGTTTCAATTCCTGACATTTCTGAATTGTCACCTCTTCTGACCTTTGTTGGACGACCTCTTTCCTTTCTTGGTGGATGAACAAAGTTACCACTACTTTCACTCATATTGAAGTACAAACTTTTGGTGTTCTATGGTTTTACTTTATTGTTCTTATATATATCTTTTAGTGATTAAACACAATAGTTATTTATTTTCAACACAGAAAAACTCAATTTGGAAAAGGTTCTCTTATCACAATCAATTAATCAACACAACTGATCTGTTTGAAAGTTCAAAAGCGACATTTACTTATTTAATCAAAACATACCTGTTGATAATAATTGATATTATGCAGCTTTGGAAATTCTCGGAATTCAGAAAATACGAGCTGATACATATTAGCATCAATTAAGCTACCTCAGTCAGTTCTTACAACAAGTCGAACACAGACTGTATCTTAGGCAGTCCTTTTTACAAGCCTGTTTTGAAGAAACAAACTTGTTTAGCTTTTAACGTGTCAGCAGCACGGAGATTAATTGAATCTAATACAAAAGAAATTGGAAAATTAATAAAAACCTACTTTGAATAATAAAGGTATTCGATTCTGAAAAATAATTCTGTTGATTTGCTATCTTTGGCACTTTGAACTTCCCAAGCTATCATCTCTAACAACTTTGGAAGCCTCTGTTTTAAAGATGATTTATCTGTTCGAGTTAGATCAGGAGTTAAAACGGATGATAACCCAGTTGGTGCCGGTTACCATCATGAGACCGTTGTACCTTGCCTCATCGTTAAATTCATCATAAACAGAATGCTTATATCGAGACGATAAGCGTGAGTGCAATTACAACCTGTGATACATTACAATCTCTGGTCTATCGCTTTTCACCCTATGATCTCCTGCGTGTAACTGCGGAAAACATCTATAGCAATACCCATTGAGGTTTTTGCGAGCCCAAAAGGATCTGGCCAAGTAATGCAGTTTGAGCACAAAAGGTGCGGGTGACAAATAGTACATATAAATTTAGGATTAAATGGCCGCATAACAATTCGGGATTACAAATTCTACAATTTTTGTTTGGGTACTATGTTCGCAAGCAAATGGCAAGAGCGCGGGATTTATTGAATCATTTTCTTTTCTTAATTTTCCAACCAATTTGAGGAAAAATTGGTAAAAGAGCGAGGTAGAAGCTCCATATTGTCTAGTTGGGCCCAGAGTTGGCGGTTTAGGATTCTGGTTTCCAACTGAATTATTAGTAACACTCAGAGTGAGTGGCTTCGAAACCTGGTTTTCAACATTATTATGGCTTTAACCCGGGTGGCTCTGAAACCGTATAAACTACCATTAAACCAATTGCTTCCAAAGTGGACGATCCTGAAGCCACAGATTCAATTGGAATTTTGCTTAAGTTCGAGGTGAACGGCTCAGAAGCCACGGTTTCAATTGAACCCAAAGTGGGCGGTTCTGCAACCATGCATTTTACTTTCTTGACGCAATTGATAACGCCTAATTTTTTAGGTGAGGCCTACATTTCGCACATCCAGTGGTGAGCTGCTGGGGGTTCGCGGGGGTTCGATAGAACCCCTTGTTGAATTTTGTTGGTTCGGCGAACCCCCATTTAGGAAAAAAGTTTCAGATGATTAAAAAACAAAATTATGGCGGACTTTATACTCCATTGAGTCCCCAACAATTGTTTGATTGTAGTAAGGAAAGTCCCAATAATGGTTG
>JAYSRU010000050.1:0-2134 GCA_043720875.1 Crocinitomicaceae bacterium | reverse complement strand
AAAACATTTAATTGCAGAAGGCATTGAAGTTTATACCTGTAGTATTGAAACGACAGATTTAGAAAATATTTTTTTACAAATAACCAATAACTAGTAGTCATGACGAGTTTTATTCAAGTATTAAAATCAGAATATTTAAAAACAAAGCACACGGCTGCTTTTTGGACCACTTTCGGATTAGCAAGTTTTTTTCCAGTTATTGGAATGATCGTTTTTATAGTGTTTGTAGATAAAATAGCTCCAACATTAGGAGCTGATCATTGGGTGAGTCAATTCAATCGCGGGTTAGCAGAGCAAAGTGGCTTTTTTATGCCCATGTTAGTCGTGCTCGCAACAAGCATGTTGGTGCAATTGGAAGTAAAAAACAACGCTTGGAAACAAGTTTTTGCAACCCCAGCAACCCCAACTCAAATTTTCTTTGCTAAATTTTTGGTGATCCAAATTATGATTGCGTTGTATTTTGTGATTTTCATTCTCATGACGTTAATCACTGGCATCTTGTTAGGCTTAATAAATTCTAAATATCACTTCTTAAATACCTTTCCTGATTTCAAAACAATTCTTTATCATTCAGGTAGATATATATTTTACTTACTCCCCATTTCGGCTTTACAGTATTGGTTGAGTTTGCGTTTCAAAAATTTTATTGCATCTTTTGGGGTAGGTATGGTATTGATCATCAGTGGAATAATTGCCTTTGGATCAGGATGGGAACACATTTACTGCTACCCTTACGTGCAAGCTTTGCTGTCAAGTATGCATACGGTGCGCCTAAAAATGGATCCAGATTCTGCCATGAAAACATTTGGTTGGACGATTGGTTATATCGTGTTGTTTTTGGGATTAGGCTACCTAGATTTTTTGAAAAGGAAAGAAAGATAAAAGATGACTAACTCCATCTTTTTTTGTTTCTTCGTATCCTAACAAAAAACAATATGTCGCACGAAGAACTTTTAGACTCAGATTCATTTTCAAAAGTAGAAATGAAGGAATTTGATTTCCCGATTACTTTTCAATTCAAATTAGGTACAATTTCTAACGATTTTGTAGCAAAAGATAGTAGTGGAAGAACCTTAGCTTACGTGCGTCAAAAAATGTTCAAGCTAAAAGAAGCCATCATGGTTTATTCTGATGAATCGAAATCAAATCTTGGTTATACGATCAAAGCAGATCGCATCATTGACTTCAACGCTAGTTATGAGTTTACTGATGCAGAACAAACTGTGCTTGGAAGCATCGGCAGAAAAGGAATGCGGTCTTTATGGAAATCGCATTATGACATTTTCGATGCTCAAAAAAATCAAGAATACATCCTGCGAGAACAAAATCCTTGGGCAAAAGTGTGTGATGTTCTTTTCAGCGAAATTCCAATTGTTGGTATGTTAACCGGATATGTTTTTAATCCAAGATATGAAGTTGTTGCTAAAGACGGTACCGTGATTGCACTATTGTCTAAAGAGAAATCCTTTTTTGGAAGAACGTTTAAGCTGAATAAAATGGGTGAATTTCATGCAGGAGATTCAGAACGACTTTTACTGGCTCTAATGATGATGTTACTGCTAGAACGCAGAAGAGGTTAAACGCTTAGACAAAACAAAAACACCTCATGTATGCGTGTTTGAGGCCATTAAAATTACAACTTTAATGGCTTTTTTGCTTCGATTTTGCGGCGAATGTATTTGGTTCCGTAATGCACCAAAAATGCACTTCCTGCGCCAACGATCGTACCAGCTGCAACATCGCTCGGATAATGCACACCAAGGTACATACGTGATTGACCAATGGATACAGCCCAAGCAAAAGCAGGAACCGCGACATACCATTTTGGATACGCCAAAACTACAGAAGTTGCGGTACCAAATGCCATTGATGTATGTCCGGATGGAAACGAAGGCGAGCCACCATGTGAGTGTTTTGAAATATCATTAGGATAGGTTGTAAACGGACGTGGACGTTTGAACGCGTATTTCATACTGGTTGAAATAATACTTGAAACGATAAAGGTGCCCGTCATTTCAGCACTTTTCCAAACCATTTCTTTGTCTTTACTCAATTTCCCTCCCACAAATAATCCTACGGGTAGGGCAATCGATACCGGACTCACAGAATTTGTAACAATTGTAAATGCTAATCG
>JAYSRU010000049.1:0-2140 GCA_043720875.1 Crocinitomicaceae bacterium | reverse complement strand
CAAATGATTTCCAATATTGTACCATCACGGGTGGGATACCTCCAAAAATTTGGAAGCCAAGAAAACCACTTTCCGGTTTATTGGAAAGTTCTTTAATCATCTTTGGCATGGCTGATGCCACAGGAAGCCATTTATGCAACTTCCAAAACCGATTGATCCGCATACCAATTAAGAATACTACAAAGTCCCCGTCAACTTTAACGGTCATTCGTTGATTAATTGCCTTTACCATTTTCAAGAGATTAGGTTTCTGAATTCGAAAATCTTCTTTATACATCCAGCCAACGGTTTTGGTCTTGGCGTTTGTGTTCGATTTTGAAGCACAAAACTGTTAACCGAGGCAATAAAGTTTATTGAAAGACTACCATTGAATTACGGAATTCACCCCGCATGAGCTCATACCCGTTTTGGAAGTAGTTTTACCTTACTCTCTTGGAATAATTCCAAGTTGTTGCATAAACTCTAAATTGTCCATAAAATCCTGTTCTTGTGCGATTTTACCGTCTTTCATTTTTACGAGTGTTACGCCATCAACATTTACATCTTTCCCGGTAGCAGGAATTCCAAAAAATTCCCCTGTGTGTTTGCCCTTGAAATTCCAATGCTTTACAATTTTATCACCTTGACCAAATACATCAACAATCGTAAATGTTATGTTCGTAAATCCAGTAAGATAGTTGTTGTAATACGCCTTAAAGCCTTCAATACCTACTATGTTTTCAGGACGGGTAACAAGAGTAATGTTCGCATCAAAATTGGTTTCGTTGATCAGGTCAATTTTTCCTTTGTTGATAATTTCATCCCAGGTGGTTTCATACATTTTTAGGTTTGCAGCTAATTGTTTGTTAGTTGTTTCCAACTGTACACATTCTGCTGATGGTTCGTTTTTGCAACTTAAAACGGTGAATGATAGTAGCAGTGCAAAGACACGCAAAGAAAGAGAATTGATATTTTTCATCTTACAGTTGCCGGTTTTATAGTGTTGACACCGCACTTTTTATTGCCTACACTCATCGGTTTTCGGCTTACCCCGTTTTTGTCCTATTGTTTAATAAAAATATTGCCCATGTTTACGCACGTGACGAAGCATGGTTTTGGAGCTAAGATCAAATGTAACCAATCTAAATTAAGAAATTATTTTTAATACCATCCGTACACCCCGCAATTGCTACTTTATTAGCTTCTGGAAATTGAATGGCTTTATTTTTCCCTTTCTGATATCAAACGATGAAACTGTCCAGCCAAATCATCCGGATTATTATCAGTAAGTAATATCAACGACCTTTTTGCTATGCAGTTTCTGCATCTGCTTAGGTACGATGTTGAGGATCTCTTCTTTTAATGTCTTAATAAGTTTTGTTTTGATATGATCACGATGTGTGACCAAACTTACTTCCCGAGCAGGACTAGGTTCTTTAAGACGCTTGACAAATTTTAATTGGGGTTTGGTAAATTCCATCACCGCCAGTTCAGGCAGGATGGTAAGGCCGTCACTCTTATCCACCATGCGCTTCAGGGTTTCAATATTTCCAGTTTCATATTTAAAATTAAATTCAGAACTCTTACGTAATTCGCATAGGTTCAAAATCTGTGAACGGAAACAATGCCCTTCTTCCAACAACCAAAGTTGTTCGGGGTCAATATCACTGGCTAGCACATACTTTTTGTCATAAAGCGAATTCTTTTTCGATACGTAGACAAAGAGCTCTTCATAAAAGAGAATATCTTCTCTGATAGACGAATCCTTCAGCGGAGTAACGACCAATCCACAATCCAATCGATTGTTTTTTAATTCGTGAACGACTTCTTCGGTGATCGTTTCTTTAATGATCAGATTCAGTTGCGGATATTTTTCACGCATCTGTTTGAACAGTGAAGGTAATAGATAAGGAGCAAGGGTGGGGATGATGCCGATGCGAAGCTCCCCGGTCATGGTGTCTTTTTGATCATTAATAATCTGTTGAATCATTTTCGCCTCGCGCAAAATAATTCTGGCCTGGGCAATAAGGCTGGTTCCTATTTCTGTTGGAATAACCGGCTGTTTCGTCCGATCAAAAATCTTAATGCCCAATTCCTCTTCCAGTTTTTGTATTTGCATACTCAGCGTGGGTTGGGTTACAAAACATTTTTCCGAGGCCTG
>JAYSRU010000048.1:0-5994 GCA_043720875.1 Crocinitomicaceae bacterium | reverse complement strand
CAATCGGAAGAACTGGTATATTAGGATTAATGTTTTTTAATCCTTCTACAGCGGATGAAATAGAAATAGCTGGGGTTAAAAATCCGTCAGCCATTAATGTTGCACAACCTATCAAAGCTGGATAGATGATCCACTTCATTTTCTTTTTTTTCAGTAGTGCAAAAAGTGCAAATATTCCACCTTCACCATGATTGTCTGCGTTGAGTGCGAAATAGATATACTTGATAGTAGCGATTAAAAGTAATGTCCAAATAATGGCAGATAATCCTCCTAAAACAATGGTGGGTTCAAAGTTTTTACCACCTGTAATTGCTTGAAAAACATAGAGAGGCGAGGTTCCTATATCTCCAAAAACTATTCCTAAGGCGATTAATACTCCACCAAAACCAAATTTTGTACTATCCGAACTCATTATTTTGCAATTTAAGGATGCAAAACTAATCGAATAGATTGATAATACTAGTCAATTTATGACTTATTCGAAGGCGTGCTTATTTCTTTTTACGAATCGCATCATTTTCGTATAACCCAATCATTTTTGTTTGTTCGTAATTTGCAACCACTGCTTTAGGTGTAAGGGTTACTAAATATTCTACATAAACTGTATTACCGTTATTGGTTGTGAAATTTCCAGAAAAAAGAATAGAAAGTCCGTTTATTAATTCTTGTTCACTTAAATCTTTATCAATTACATCTTGTCTTTCTTTAATCATCAGAACTTGACGATCATACTCTTCCGTTGTAAGTGTATTATTGGATTTAGAAACCTCTAATCTATCAATGGTTTTCTTTAAAGATTTTTTACGTTGAACAGCAATTGTGTATTCATCAGAATAGCCTATTTTATAATCGTTGAAAACAGGGTTTGAGAATTTGTAAAAAGTAGAGTCGGCCCATTTTTTCACAGCAATTTTTGTTTTACCCATTCCTACGGTGTCCGATGCATCTTGTCCATAAACAGTAAAGCTCAAAAGCGCAATTAGAGATAATATTGATTTCATAAATTTTGATTTATTAGTGTTTTATTGTTTATTTCTAGGTAAGGGTCTAAAGTAATCGTGTAACGAAGATTGTGCCATGAATCTGTTCTGTAAGAATACTTTACTTTAGCAACATATCCGGTACTGTAATTGATCGAATTAATGACTTCAAACGTTTCCGTTAAATCTTCCACCTCAAGGTATCCTGTTTGTTCTAATTCACGATCTAACTCTGAATTTATCCAAGGTTGAACCATATACTGAACTTGCAGCCCTCTAACTTTGGATTCTTTAAGGCATTTGAGTAAATTGAAGGCGTGCGTCAAAAAATCCGATTGATGTTTTCCTGTTAGTACAGCTAATCGGGCTTTGTACATTTTGTAAAAGGCCGCTTCGTATTTATCTGTTGTAGGAATGTTTGGATTTAACGGAAGTTCTAGGGTGAATAGCTCGAAATATTGTCTATAACCATTAGCGAGCAAATACCTTTCAGTGATTTTTGATTCGACAATAGTATCTGAGTCGTCAAATATGAAAAAAGAATTACAATATTCTGATACGGTCAAACCTTCTAAAACAAACAAATGTTCCACTTTATTTTTTATCCTATCCTTTTCCTTAAACGCAAGACCTCTTTGAATTTCTATCTCACGCTCCAAATTTGCATCTACTTTACGCGAGGATTCATTTAATTGTTTAATGGCATAGAGAGAATCTAAAACATAAAAAGAATTTGGACGCAAACTTGAATTGTCAGAAAAAGATATTCCTATGTATGTGAATTCAGGCTCAAATGTAGACTTCAATTCGTTGGCAATAAATACTTTTCTATCCAATAATTTTTCAGCTTCACTTTGCTTTGGAATATATATCGCTTTCGCACAAGAATATAAATTAGCACAAAAGAATGAGCCAATCAAAAGAATATAAGCAAATTTTAACTTTATTTTAGTCAATTTGAGTGATTAGTGATATCCCAAAGTTAATTAATTACTTTAATTTCGCACTTCTTTTTTTTTCATGAAATCAGTATTAACAATTATTTATCTTTTTACAACTTTAAATGTAGTTTTATCACAAACAGCATATGAAGTAATCCGTACTGAAGAATCAATTAAGATCGACGGCTTGCTAAACGAACAAATTTGGTCGAAAGCAAGTAAAGCAGGAAACTTTACGGTCAATTACCCCAAATTTGGTGAACAAAGTAGGTTTAAAAGTACGATGTATTTAATTTATGATAATACCAACTTATATGTGGGTGCTAATTTGGAGGATCCAAGTCCCGATTCAGTTTTAACGGTAATGTCGACCAGAGATGATCAAGGTAATGCAGATTGGGCAGCAATATTAATAGATACCTACGGACAAGGATTAAATGGTTTTGCGTTTGGAGTTACGGCTGCAGGTGTAGAAATAGATGCGTTAATTAACGATGTAGATTTTGATGCCAATTGGAATGCTGTTTGGAGTAGTAAAGTTGTTCGAACGGACACTGGATGGGCTTTTGAAATGAAAATTCCGTTAGCCGCAATTCGATTTTCAAAAGACAGCATACAAGATTGGAGGATCAACTTTGTGCGAAATGTTAGGCGTGAAAGACAACAGTCTTACTTTTTTCCTGTGGATCCAGAAAAATATGGTGAAATTGCCCAAAATGGACCAACCGTTGGTGTTGTAGGCATTAAAAGTCCGCTTCGTTTGTCGATTAGTCCATATATTTCATCTTATGCAATCAATGCAGTAAACTCGATCAACGGGAAGCAAGAGTGGGGTTCAAAAACTACTGTTGGAATGGATTTAAAGTATGGGCTTTCAGAAGCCTTTACGCTCGACATGAGTTTGATTCCCGATTTTGGGCAAACCGTTTCGGATCAGCAGGTGTTAAATGTTGGACCTTTCGAAATTAAATATAATGAAAATAGGTCATTTTTTACAGAAGGAACAGATCTTTTTTCTATCGGTGATGTATTTTATTCTAGGCGTATTGGAGGAGAACCTTTAAATTTTAATTCTGCTTATGCTGATTTAAAAAGTGGTGAGAAAGTCACGAGTAACCCAACAGTTGCTTCTTTATTGAATGCAACAAAAATTTCAGGTAGAACTGAAAAAGGATTGGGAGTAGGTTTCTTTAATTCAGTTGTGGGTGAATCTAAAGCAGTAATTACAGATTCACTAGGAAATACCAGAAAAGTAGTGACTAATCCATTCACCAATTACAATGTAATTGTCCTTTCTCAAAATTTAAAAAACAATGGTACTGTATCCTTTTTAAACACAAATGTTTTACGTCAAGGCAATGCCCCTGATGCTAATGTAAGTGTTGCAGATGTAACGGTTTACACCCCAGATTTGAAATATTTTGGTACCACAACATTAAAAGTTAGTAACATAAGTGCTCAAAACAAACTTATTGGACACAGCATGTATATTGCTGGAGGCAAGGCAATTGGTAGGTTTCAAACCGAGACATCCTATTATGAAGAGAGCGATACGTACGAGATAAATGACTTTGGATATTTACAAAATAACAACAGTAGAGTGTTTTCAAATCGTTTGACATTAAGGTATTTCGAGCCTAAAGGGATGTTTTTGCGCAAATCTTTCAAGCTATTCACAAACATAGAAATGCTCTATAAACCTCAATTATTTTCAAGTAATTATAATGAGATTTCAGCGAATGGAACTACACGGAAATTTTTAAGCATCGGGAATAGCTTAGGAGTTTCATCGGCAACAATTGACTTTTTCGAAGCCCGAAAATTTGGTAAAACCGTTTTTTACCCAGCAACGTTTAACTATTCACCCTATTTTTCTTCTGATTATTCAAAACGCTTTGCGTTAGATATTGATGCAAATGTGAGTAGTAATTTTGATCAAAGCTATCACTACAATTCTTATCAAATTGGATTAGAACCAAGGTTAAGAGTTAGTAATAATTTCTTTTTTGTTATCGGTAGTAACCTTGAGAAAACGTTCAATGAATATGGTTATGTGCGTCCGTACACAGATATGGGCGAAGAAATTATTATTGGAACGAGAAACCGAACGAATATTATCAACACCTTGAATTTGGCTTATACTTTTACAAACAGAATGAATCTGAATCTTGTTTTTAGACATTATTGGTCTCAAATTGAGTACAATTTCTTTTCAAGCTTAAATGATGAAGGACAACGTGCACAAACGTCTTACACGGGAATTGGCCCAAATGGAGAATTGCATGATATTTCTTACAACGCGTTTACGGTTGACATGAGTTATCAATGGGTTTTTTATCCTGGAGCACGCTTGTCTATTGCCTGGAAAAATAATATTTTCGATTACAAGAATGTGATCGAATCAGGATATTTTGGAACATTTAATTCTCTTTTCAAACAAGACCAAGTCAATAGCATTAGTCTTCGAGCATTATTCTTTATAGATGCGATTTGGTTTAAAATGAAAAAAGGAGGTAAGTAAAAATTGAATTGATGTGTTCCATTTAATTTTTAAGTATATTTTTGCTTAAATTGTTTTTGTAATGAGATATTTATTTTTAGGTCTATTTAATCTACTGTTGCTCATCACGATACTTTGTTCGTGCAGTACCAAGTCAGTACAGATTGAGCCAAAAATCATTTCAAAACATTTTGCAAAATTAGGAATACCTGGTTCGTTTATGCTTTTTGATGAGAAGCATGATGCCTATCTTTATCATAACCGAGCACAATGCGATTCACTCTATTCTCCGGGTGAAACGTTCTACCTACCTTTGGTTTTAATGGGCTTGGATCATCAAATTCTTACGGATGATAAAACAATTTTCGATTGGGATAGTGTCATCTATCCCAACCAGAATTGGAATAGAGCACAAGATCTAGCCGAAGCTTTTAAAACTAGTACCCCTTGGTTTTTTAAGAAGCTCACAAAGGGAATTGGGCATGCTAGAATTTTGAACGGTTTGATTCAATTTAATTATGGAAACAAAGACACGACTGGAGGCTTGGATCGATTCTGGAGAGAGGATGGCTTAAAAATTTCTCCAAGGCAACAAATAGATTTCTTAAGAAAACTACGTAACGGAAAACTAGATAGCCGAAGTGTAAATCAAGATGTACTAAAAAGAATTTCTGAAGTAACCGATTCTCTGGGTTGCTTGATTCACCAAACAATAGGATCTGGGATGCAAAATGGTGAAAATATCACTTGGCTAATTGGTTATATGGAAACACCTTGCAATACTTTTTATTTCTCTACTTGTTTGCAAACCAAAGGAAAGTCTAAGGATTATTTAGTGAAGGTAATATTAAAAACCACGTATAGTGTTTTCAATGACCTTAGAATCATGCACTTGAAAAAGAAAGATAAATTACCAGAATACAAAATTTGAAAGGCGATTCTAAGTTTTCTTAACAATAAAAAAACAGGAGCTCTAGAAAAAAGTAATAAATTTGCACATGTTTAAAGCCATTGCTTCATTCTTTTTAATTTTTATAGTTCTAGTAAGTACTGCTGGAATATCGGTGCTTGAGCAAATGTTTTCTAGTGAAAATGCTCAAATTTGCTGCGTAGCAGAAGAATCTTCTTGTTGTAGCGCTACTCCTGAAGCTGAAGACTGTTGCGCTGACGTTAGTATAAACCTTCATGTTAAATTTGATTTCGCCGAAAATTATGAAGGACTAAAATTTTCTTCTGATATTTTTGACTTGGTGTCGACTAATGTGAGTTGGACAAATCAATTCAGAAAACTTAACAATGATGAATCTGAAGCAATTCACCTCATTTATGCACCTCCGTTATTCAAAACAGGTGTTCAGTTAATAATAGAGAACCAAGAATTTCTTATTTAGAATTAAATACTCGTTGTACACAAAGTACAAAATGTCGATGTTTAATAATAAAGAAAAATAAATGAAATATTATCTTTTTTGCACATTCATTTGTTGCATTTTTAATGCAAATTCCCAAATAACTGGTCGGGTTTTCTCTATCCAAGACAATGAAGAATTTCCAATTCCTGGAGCTATCGTTC
>JAYSRU010000047.1:0-5995 GCA_043720875.1 Crocinitomicaceae bacterium | reverse complement strand
GAACCATTAAAAGCCCAAGAACTTAGATTTTTTGCACTCCCTGCTCCTCCCGGAATAACTAATGCATCTATTTCTGATAATTCAACTTTTGTAATATCGATAACTTCTCCTCGGGCTATTCGCGCACTTTCAATCAACATATTTCTGGTTTCAAGCATTTCATCACCAGTAATATGATTGATGACATGATGTTGATTTGCATCTACACTAATACAAATATATTCGGCTCCAATTTCTTGAATCGCTAATAACGTTAATACTGCTTCTTGAATTTCTGATCCGTCATTTACTCCACAGCCTGACAATAAAACACCGATTCTCATAGGATTGATTTTAAGGGGTGAAATTAAAGAAATTCTAAAGAAAAAAGCTGAATTTAATAGAAATAGTGAAGGTGTTCGCTATAATTTAGGGCATTTCTTGCAATGTTCACCCTTGCGCTTATATTTCTTGCAACAATCCTTCTTTTTGTCGCATGAACAATTACCGCACGTTATTGTTTCCTTAGATAATACTGAAGATGTGGTAACAATTTTAAGTTTCATATGCCAATAACAAAGTTAATTGAACGCAAATATAATTCCTTATTTGGAATGAAACTAAATAATATCTAAAAATACCATAAAAAAGGTAGGCAAAGTTTAATTTACCGGTACATATTTTTTTACCACTTGGTTAATTTCACCAAAAAGTGACTCTCCTTTAGTGTTATTCATTTCAATCCGAATTCGATCACCGAATGACATGAATGGCGTTGAAGCTTTACCGTGTTTAATGATCTCCAAGCAGCGAACTTCTGCTAAGCAGCTTGATCCATCTAAACTTCCGGTATTTGCAACTGTTCCCGAACCAATGATTGTTCCTGCCATTAAGCTTCTAGATTTAGCCGCATGCGCGATTAATTGACCGAAATCGAATACCATATCTTGTCCTGCATTCGGCGACCCAATTTTTATATTATTCAATGTCGAAATCAAAGGCAAATGAACCTTTCCACCATCCCAAGCAGTTCCCAATTCATCAGGCGTAACCGCAACTGGACTAAAAGAAGTCCATGGTTTTGATTGATAGAAACCAAATTGTTTAGACAATTCATTAGGGATTAAATTTCTCAAAGAAACGTCATTCACTAATGCAATAAGTTTAATGTATGATTTTGCGTTTTCTGAGGAAACCCCTGCAGGTACATCACTTGTGATAACAGCAACCTCTGATTCAAAATCAATTCCCCAAGCTTCATCTTCGATTTGAATATCTTCGGTGGCTCCAATAAATGCATCCGAAGCACCCATATACATTAATGGATCTGTCCAAAAAGATTCTGGCAATTCAGCATTTCGTGCTTTTCTTACCAGTTCAACATGTGTAACATACGCACTTCCATCTGCCCAATGATAGGCTCTTGGAATCGGTGCCATTGCAGTATTAACATCAAAAGCAAATGCGTTTGAAAGTTTATCGTTTTGCAAATCTGCAAAGACTTGTTCTAATTTCGGTTGAATTTCAATCCAGTTATCCAGGGCAAATTGCATCGTTTTAGCAATTTCTGTCACCTTAACGGCTTTTGACAATGCTCTATTTACAACGACTAATTGTCCATCACGTGAACCGTCCTTAAGCGTAGCTAATTTCATAACAGGAAAGAATTTTGTTGTTTGACTTTTCTAAAAGGTAAGTTTACTTAACGCGCAAGGATCGTCCGGCTTGTATTGGACGATTAGCGCGTATTCCGTTTAACTTACAAAGTTTACCCACTGTAGTTCCGTATTTAGCAGCTATTGTAGATAAACTTTCTCCTGAACGTACACGGTGAGTTTTAGTAACCACTGAACTCGCCTTCTTAGCTACTGCAGCAGTGGCTTCCAAACTATCATGATTATGACCGTCATCGTTTAAATCTGTAGGTTTGGCTCCCGGTCTAAAAATAGCCTTATGCACCATCAGATTCTCGTCTCGCAATATCTTTGCATTGAAATTGATAATTTCCTCAGGATTAATCGGAGCATCATAAAAACGCGTTTCAAAATGTAAATGAGAACCAAACGAACGACCTGTATTACCACCCAATCCTATTAATTCTCCAGACTTTACTTCTTGATTCGCTACCACCTCCAACTTACTTAAATGTGCATAAAGTGTTTCCAAGCCATTGTAATGACGAATAATTACTAAATTTCCAAAACCTCCGCTATTAAACTCTGCGTAACGAACACGACCATCCCAAGCAGAAACAACAGAGTCGCCAGTTTCTACATCAATGTCAATTCCATTATGATTCCTTCCACTCCTAGGTCCATAGCGCGAGGTAACAATGCCTGGTGCTGGAATTGTAAACGTACTATGCACCTCATCGGCCACGCACAACCAGATGGTATCTTTTAATTTAGTTAAATCATTTTGGTGATTAGAAGGAAAACAATCGTGATTATCCCAAGGCATAATAAATTGCATTTCTGGGTCAGAATCAATAATATCATGAATACGTTCATTCATAATTCCGTCAAAATCGGCATCAGCCATGTATTCCCATGAATTATTTGAGTAAACTAAAATCTTTCCTTTAGGAGAATCAATAGTATCTATTACAACCTGAGCTTTTATGGATGAAAATGTACCTAATACTAAAAAGAAAAGGGTAAATATGGTTGGTTTAATTTGTTGCATGTTTTAATGTTTTGACGTATTGCAGTGTTATACCTTAACGCAATTGAATCATTAATAAAGTGCAAATATAGTCAGATTTTACGGACGATTTTTAACTTCTTCTATTGAGATATTATAAAACAATTGTTCATTAGGTCGCACATAATCCAAATACCCCTTATTTCCATAGGCTTCTTTCGAAGGGATCATAATCAATAAGCGGTCAAACTTTTTAGCATTATTTAACGCTTTTTTTAGCCCTGGAACCACATTACTGTTATACATCTGGAAGTTAAAAGGACGTCTTCTCGTATAACTTTCGTCAAACTTAGGATTAGATTTCGAACTGGCAATGTAATGTATTGTAACACTTGAGGTTGAATCAATAATCATTTTTTCTTTGCTACTTCCTTCCAACTTCCACACCTTAATTCCATCAACAATTCGGGTAGGTTTTAACTCCGATAAAATTTTCAATTTCAGAATTTGATTCCTTTGTTTTTTTGGAACGTTCCCATGTGCATCCACTACCATTGCTGCAGGAATATTGGCGGTTACCCAATCACCCACACGCAATTGAGACATAGCGAAATCCATTCCCATGGTATGAAGACTCCATCCGGCAACATAAGGTAACCCTACTCTTTTTTGAGCAATACTTGATTCCAATTCAACAGAATCTTGATTCAATAACACGTAATTTATTAAGTAAACTTTATCATCCTTCACCACATTTCCAGTTCCGACAGCATGCCATGTAATCGTTAATCCATTGTCAAATTTTTGCTGATTCAAACTACTAGAAGATTGCAAATTAAGCATTTCCTTCAGTTGTTCCTTTTTTGTTTTAGGCGTTTTTTGCTCTTTCGGAGCTTCATCTGTACACGAAGAAAGGGCTATAAAGCCAAGTAGAACGTTTAGAATAAATAGTGTTTGTTTCATCTTTTGTTCTTTATTTAATATTGATAAACTCTAAATCAATCACCAAACAAGTTAGCGGCGGAATTTTGTTATTATCCCCAGTTAAACCATGTGCTAAATGCGAGGGTATTATAACGTGGGCTTTTGATCCTACTGGCATTAACCTAATAATTTCATGAACGCCTGTTTCAACATTACTTTTTTCAAAGGTAAAGCTGCGCGAATCATTTTCATCCGTAGCATACAATTCTGTTCCGTCTAATTGCTTAATGCTATACGCAACTTCAACTTGATTTCCTGGTTTAGCAAACGTTTTACCAGTTTCTCCTTCATAGACGAAATACTGCAAACCCGTTCCTGTTTGAGTCATTTTCCAATTTCTATGCGCAGCCAAAAACAAGCGAATGTCGATTGATTCTTGTGCAGCCAATTCTTTTTGTAATGCTATAGATTGCTCATTTGACCATTTAGGAGGCACTATTGTTTTAACTTTTTTTTCGTCGCAAGAAACCAGCAAAAAGCTTAACACAATAAAAGTCACCCACCCAAAAGTTGTTGTTTTGATTTCACCTAAAAAATTTTCGAAACTCATATCACGAAACGTATTTGCCAATTACAGATTTCAATAATGCAACCGCTTCAACGCATGTTCCATAGAAAATGCCACCTGAAGCATTTGCATGACCACCACCTTCAAAGTTTTCTGCCGCTAGTATATTTATCGGGTTGTCTTTTCCAATACTGCGGAAAGAAATTTTTGTTTTGCCTTCTTTTTCTGAGAAAAATACAGCAATTCGGATTCCTTTTAAAGACAATGCCATGTTGACGATTCCATCCGTGTCACCTTTTTCAAAATTAAAACGTTCCAATTCGTCAGCCGTTAGGCAAACAATAGCTACGCCTAAGTCCTCCATTATTTCTAACTTTTGAGACACTGCATACCCTTGTAATTGTAACCTACTTAACGAGTTTGAATCGAATAAGTTTTGATGCACTTTAGCATGATCTAATCCATTTGTAATTAAATCTGACGTCAACAAATGTGTAATTGGTCGCACACTTGAGAAACGAAACGAACCTGTATCGGTTACAATACCCGTATACAAACATTGCGCGACGTCATTAGAAATAAATTGCTCTACATCCAATTCATGCGCTAGGGAAATAATTAATTCACAAGCGCTGCATGCTTCCGTGTACGAATAAGTATAATTACAAAAATCTGAAGGATTCAAATGATGATCAATCATTACCTTTTTACAAGGATGACTTTCCAAAATAGGTCCTAATTGTTTTCCAATTCTAAAAGGTTCGTTGAAATCCACACAAAACAACAGGTCAGTAGTGTCCAACATTGTTTTAAACTCGTCTTCTTTATCTAGCGCAACAAACAATGTTTCAAAATTTGGCATCCAAGCAAGAAATTGAGGTGCAGGATCAGGAATTATAACCGTAACATTCTTCCCCATGGCTTCTAAAATTCCAGCCAAACCTAAGGTACTCCCGATGGAGTCACCATCCGGTGAAGTATGTGAAAGCAATGTAATGTTCTGGGCAACTTCAAGTTCTTTTTTGAAATCAATAAAATTTGATTCTCGAAAATAATGACCAACTAAATCTGGATTCTTTTTTATCATCGTCTAAAGTAGCGCAATTGTTTCTGCTACAATTTGTTTTTTGAGTGTTTCTGACACATTTACTAATGGCAAACGCATGTGATTTTCCATCACACCTCGCACAACCAAAACTTCTTTAACACCTCCAGGATTTCCTTCAGCAAAAAGCAATCTAATCATATCTGAAAGCGCATAATGTAAAGGTCTTGCCGTTTCAAAATCACCAATCATTGCAGCATGCACCATTTTTGAAAACTTCTCTGGCAGTGCATTTCCGATCACCGATATTACTCCGTGAGCACCAGCAGCAATCAATGGTAAGGTAATTCCATCGTCACCAGAAAGCACAAGAAAATCTTTAGGTGCTCTTTGAATAATTTGCATAATCTGCTCAATACTTCCAGACGCTTCTTTCACTGCAACTATATTAGCTAAATCTGCACAACGCAAGGTTGTTTCAACTAAAACATTTGAACCCGTTCTACCCGGAACATTGTATAAAATAATAGGAATAGTTGTAGCCTCAGAAAGTGCTTTAAAATGTTGGTAAATACCTTCTTGGGTAGGTTTATTATAATACGGCGACACCGAAAGAATTCCGTCTACTCCAGGATTGTTAGCAGAAATTTTAGCCAACTTATCAGCAATCAATTTCGTGTTATTACCACCAATACCGTAAACTACAGGTAATCTTCCTGCGTTTTCATCAATAACGGTTTTAAGAATTTCATCTTTTTCATCTTCCGACAAAACTGGAGATTCTCCAGTTGTACCTTGTACCACCAAAAAATCTATTCCGCCATCTATCTGCAAAC
>JAYSRU010000046.1:0-2155 GCA_043720875.1 Crocinitomicaceae bacterium | reverse complement strand
AATTGATGTCTGAAAAAATACATTAAGAAAATCAACCCAATACCAACTAGCACAACTGATGTTCTTCTGACCGATAGAACTAAAATAATCAAGGTTGCGATACCGGTGATAGGAATCACATATTTTGCCACCTTCCCTTTAGAATCGAAATAGATAAGAGGCAAAATAATGAGCAGGAATGAACCTGTATAAATATCACCGTGATTAAAATATCCCACACTGAATCCGCTATCAGCACCATATTGATTTTGCCCGATTCCCAAAATCGAGAACACGATGATGCTTACGACAAAGAGAATATTGGTTACAAACAGTCGCCTATTTATTGTCTGGATATGTCCATATGTTGACGTTAGAATGAAGCCCAGGAGAATTGTCAATTTTCCATCCATAACGCGAATAAAATCATTGACTTGCTCGAGTTTAGCTTGAGTAAGCACGAGGAGTAAAATCAGGTAGAACATGAGAAGAACCAAATAAATATTGGCCTCCACTGCTACTTTAAAATATTTAATCAATAGAAATATAATGATCAGAAAAAAGGAATAATTTCTGAGGGCCATGATATTGTTTTCCCCGCTCATGAAACTCTTAACTATTTCAAAACAGATACTGATGAGCGGAAGAGAAAAAACTATATTTCGTTCAAGCTTTGTCATTATTGATTCTGTTCATTCATCATAATAAAGTTTGCTCGGGTCTAATTTTGAACTTTAGAAACAGCGAAAGATGAAAAATAGTTACTAACAGTGCTCCAACGGCCATTCCCAGACCGGCATAAAAATGAATAAAAAGAGGGACTATTAAAAGATTCAATATGAATGTGTATTTAACAATGGCAAGGTATTGTATTTTTCTACCCTGATTGATAAAAATTTGTGTGAAGAACGGGGCGTAAGGCGACAATAAAATCTTAAAAAGAAGCACATTGTAAATCACATAAATCTGCTCGTCAAATGAGCCATTTACAAAAGTTACTGCCCACCTTCCAAAAAATGCAGCTCCCGCAAATAGACTAAAAGCTACTGCAAAGTAAAACCAACTCATGCGTTTTACTAATTGGTAAAACTTTTCAACATTATCGTGAAATAATTTCGACATGTATGGATATAAGGCATTGTTTGCAGGATACATCAGGGAGGCCACCGCGTCAACAATTTTAACAGCCACCGAATAATACCCAACAATGATGTTATTCGTCATTAACCCCAGAAGAAAGATATTGGTTGTGGTATAGATATTTACATAAATTCTGGATACAAAAATATGCCAACCATCCTTCAAGTGTTCACGCAGTGTTTCGATTGATTGAATTTTGAAACTTACGCCAAATCTGCTTTTGATTTGAATTATTGCTAATAAACCCGCAGAAAGAAAGCCTAAGGAATTAAAAATAGGAACAAGCAGAAAATCTTTTTCTTCCTTAACAAAGACAAAAATCGCAACGGTGAAAACTGCTTTCGTCAAGATATCCAGAGTCGTGGTAATCTTCATTTTTTCCATTCCCTGGAAAAACCAAACAGGAAACAGACTTTTTCCAATTACCCTTCCGAAAGTGAAATAATAAATCAGGAAAAAATCTGAAAACTTATGAAAGCTAAAGACAAGAATGGTGAGGAGTAAAAAGGAAACTACACTCAGCATTGCCTTTAAACTTAACACAGAACTGTAAATCGATGTAACCTTATCCAGGTTGCTTCGGTTGATTGAAATCTGCCTTGTGGCCGACAAGTCAAACCCATATTCTGCCAAAATTTCAAAATACGAAACCGTTGCTAATGCAAACGAGATGAGGCCAAATTTTTCGATTCCCAAAACTCTAACCAGATACGGAAACGTAACCAGGGGCAATAACAGGTTCGTTCCTTGCAAAACTGACAAGGAAAGAAAATTGGTAAACAGTCGCTTATTATCGTTGGATTGAAAGATCTTTTGAATCATGAAGAGGGGCCAGAATATAAATTAGTTCCTGCATATTGAAGCATGGTACTTGTTGAAGCAGGGCAGACGCATCTAAATTATTCTCTTGCAATTCGGAGTAAAATCAAACCTTTTATAGGGTCAGCATTAAAAGTTGGGGAGTAATCTGAAAAGAGATAGGTTTGGGATAAAAATTTTATCGAAACGACAGACATCAAATTACTGAGCCAACTGT
>JAYSRU010000045.1:0-6044 GCA_043720875.1 Crocinitomicaceae bacterium | reverse complement strand
CGGAAATCCTGGGATATCGTAGATTGGCTTTTTAGGGTATATTTCTGAACATTGGCCACCCGGTTGCGGCAATGAATCTATTAAATGACATTTGAGTTTGAGTAATCCTGCTTCAAATACGGTAAAGATCCCGACCGGACCTGCTCCGATGATGATGATGTCTGTTGTTATCATTATTTCTTTTAATTATTGAGCGCGCTTAGTGTATAACTCCCGCTGCTATGGTATTGTTTGTATTTTGATTGATTAAAATAAAGGCGCCTGTTTTACGGTTTTTCGCATACGAATCGAAACTTAAAGCTTCCGCAGTTTTCAGTTGCACCTTGCAAAATTCATTCAACTGAATGGTGCCATCCGAAGCCAATTCGCCATAGCTGTGTATGTCTATTTTACTGTCGATATTTTTGATCACCACCTTGGTTCTGAAACTGTTTTGTTGCAAAATTAATTTTTGACCTGCTTGATATGCCGTATTGTCCATCCAGCAAATGGTTGCGTTGAGGTTATTATCGAACAATGCCGCCTGATCCGTTGGAACAATCGAACTGCCTCGGCTTATGTCCACGTCGTTTGCTAAATGCAAAATAATCGGTTCACCCGCACGTGCTTCTGCAACCTCTTTTCCTTCTTTTTCGATCCACGCAATGTGCGTTTTGTTTTCTCCCGGGAAAATAGAAACTTCTTGTCCCGCTGTAAAACTTCCAGTCAACACGCTCCCTGCATATCCACGGTAATCGTGCAATTCTTCTGTTTGCGGACGAATAACGTATTGCACTTGAAAACGAGCGTCTTGGTTTTCTTCTTCCCTTGGAATTTCAACCTGTTCTAAAAACTCAAACAAGGTGGGACCCGCATACCAAGCTAAATTTTGCGAGGGCGTCACCACATTTTCACCCGTTAAGGCACTCGTAGGAATGAAGGATACATTTTTTAATTTCAGTTCTAGCGCAAAGTCTTCGTACTCCGATTCAATCGCTTTGTAGGCGGTTTCGTCGTAGTTCACCAAATCCATTTTATTGATACACACCAAAATTCTTGGAATGCCTAAAATGGAAGCAATAATACTGTGTCTTTTAGTTTGCTCTGTAATACCGTTACGGGCATCTACTAAAATGATGGCCAAATCTGCATTCGATGCTCCGGTAAACATGTTACGGGTATATTGCAAATGTCCGGGTGTATCTGCGATGATAAACTTTCGGCGCTCGGTGGTGAAATATTTATAGGCTACGTCGATGGTGATGCCTTGCTCACGTTCTGCACGTAAACCATCGGTTAACAAAGCTAAATCGATGTCAACGTCTGCCCCTTTTGCTTTGCTTTGGCGGGTTAATGTTTCAATAATATCGGTTGAGATTGAATTGCTATCAAACAATAACCTACCGATTAAGGTGCTTTTACCATCGTCTACATTTCCTGCCGTAAAAAATCTTAATAATTCCATAATTCTATTTTTTTGTACTCTTTTTAATTCAATTTTGTTCGCCTGTTTAAGTCATAAGCCAGACTAAACAGACTAAGGCTTTTGCAAAATCCTCAATCAAGGCATTTTAAAAATTTTAATTGCGAGTAACCATTCGGTAGTGAGCAAGTAACATTTTTGAAATAACGCTGAGTCAGGACTTTTGCAAAGCCGTGAGGTTTAGAAGTACCCTCCTTTTTTACGATCCTCCATCGCCGCCTCACTCACCCGATCATCCATCCGTGTTGCGCCACGTTCGGATATTTTCGTCTCCTTGATTTCTGCAATAATGTCATCCACCGTATACGCAGTGCTTTCAACTGCTGCGGTACACGTCATGTCTCCAACCGTTCTGTAGCGTACATTTCGGGTAACCAATACATCGTTTTCATCCAATGCAACAAATTCGTTAGTATTCATCAATTGTCCGTTTTCCGTAAGCACACATTCTCGTTCGTGGGTGAAATAAATGGAAGGCAATTGAATATTTTCTCGTTTGATGTAATTCCAAACGTCTAACTCTGTCCAATTGGAAATAGGAAAAACCCTTACATTTTCTCCCTTGTCTATTTTTCCGTTGTAGATGTTCCATAACTCAGGGCGTTGTTTTTTAGGATCCCATTGTCCGAACTCGTCTCGCACCGAAAAAATGCGCTCTTTTGCCCGTGCTTTTTCTTCGTCGCGCCGTGCTCCACCAATACACGCGTCAAATTCAAATTCTTCAATTACATCCAATAAGGTATAGGTTTGCAAGCCATTTCTACTTGGAAATTTACCTTTCCCGTCTTGCAAATTTTTCTCCTTGATGGTATCTACCACATAGCGCACGATTAGCTTTTCATCTAGCGCTTTGGCTAAATTGTCACGGTAATCTATCGCTTCTTGGAAATTATGCCCCGTGTCTACATGCACTAACGGAAATGGGAATTTGCCCGGACGAAATGCTTTCAATGCCAAATGCACCAAACAGATGCTGTCTTTTCCTCCGCTGAAGAGTAAGGCTGGTCGGTCGAATTGACCTGCAACTTCTCTTAATATGTAAATTGCTTCTGCTTCTAATTGATCTAAATAATCCATTTTTTTATCTTTTAAATTGTTTCATTTTAACTCTTTCCCGAACTGCTATGCATGCAATCCGCATTCTTTTTTTGAAGTATCTTCCCACCACCATCTTCCAGCTCTGAAATCGTCTCCGGGTTGAATAGCTCTCGTACACGGTTGACATCCAATGCTTACAAATCCTTTGTCGTGCAAACTATTGTAGGGAATGTTGTGTAGGAATAATTCTGCTTTTACTTGCGCCAGTGACCAGTGTGCCAAGGGATGAATTTTGATTAAGTTTCTTGCTTCATCCGTTTCCAACATGCGCATTTCGCTTCTGTTTTCTGAATGTTCGGCTCTAATTCCGGTAATCCAACATTCCACACCTTTCAACGCTCGATTGAGTGGTTCAACTTTTCGATTGAAACAACATTCTTTTCTATTTTCGACCGAAGCATAAAAACTTAGCGGACCTTTTTCAGTCACCATTTTTTCTATTGCCGCGTTATCCGGAAAAAATACTTCTATTGGCTTTTTATACTTTTCTACCGTTCTGTTCAAAACACTGTAGGTTTCTGGAAACAACCGTCCAGTATCCAAAGTAAAAACCCGAATCGGTAAGTTGAGCGTAAAAATATGATGCGTTATCACCTGATCTTCCCAACTCAAACTGGATGAAAATGCCGCTTTACTTCCAAAGGTTTTAGCAATTAATGCTAAGTTTTCGAGTAACGAACCAGACTTAATTTTTTCTTCTGTGATCATGTTATTTGAGTATGGATACGACAATGATTCGCGTACTGACGATGATAATAATGATGCCGACTAAGATCATCATTGCCTTGACATTCAGTTTTTTAGATAAATAAGCTGCAATTGGCGCAGCACAAACTCCACCCAAAATTAAACCTAGAGTGGGTTGCCAATGTCCGGCACCAATAATGGTGAAAAAGGTGAATGAGCTGGCTAGAGACACAAAAAACTCAGCTAAGTTTACCGACCCAATCACGTATCTTGGATTTTTTCCACGTGCGATCAAGGTAGAAGAAACCACGGGTCCCCAACCACCGCCACCAACGGCATCTAGAAATCCACCTAACGAAGCCAACCAACCCGCTCGTTTCACTTTTTTGCGTGTGTTTTTCTTTCGAACTATTTTATAAATGATAATGACACCTAAGGATAATGTATATACCCCAACAATCGGTTTGATGTAATCGTTATAATTTTCGAACTCCGTTAACACATAAGCGCCAATAATAGATCCAATTACTCCAGGAATTACAATCGTTTTGAATAATTTATTATTGACATTTCCGAAACGCAAATGCAAAAAACCAGACACGCCACTCGTGAAAATCTCAGACGTATGCACACTCATACTTGCCACCGCAGGAGAAACTCCAAACGACAGCAAAAACGTTGTAGCGCTTACACCATAAGCCATTCCTAAAGCGCCATCAATCATTTGGGCGATAAATCCTCCCAACATGAAATAAACAAACTGAATGTCTAAACTTTCAAAGGTCTGCGCAGCCGTAGTCCAAATACTTGCTAATGGAATGATCGAAAAGATAAGATGTCCCGCCAACATGATTCCGAGTATAGAAAAAATGTACGTAAATAAGCGTTTGAAACTAAAATGGAACCATTCCTTTTTCTTTTCCTTCACACCAAAATTCAAGGTGATTTCGTTTAGTTTTTCGACTTTTTCGTTAAAATCTCCTGACAAAGCATTGCGTATCGCTTCTAACTGCGTTAAACTTGTATCAATTTTTGCTGGTATCGCGTCATTCAAGACTTCTTTCATTCTTTTGGCTAAGGTGGGTGATTTTCCATTCGTAGAGATGGCTATTTTCAGGTTACCTTTTTTGACAATTGAACTTAGGTAAAAATCACACAAATCTGGTTTATCTGCCGCATTACATAACACACCTTGCGCAATCGCATCCGATTTAATTTGTTCAGAAAGCACCAGGTTATTCACCGCCGAAATAAGTAATTGTTTATTCCCAATATACTTTGCATCATATGCATCCGTAATCAACGCAACATTCGGAAAATTTGCAACGTACGTAATAAGTTTGGCATCAAAATTCAACGCAAGCAAGGTCACGTTGCACGTTGGAGAATTTCCAAGCACAGCAGTTAATTTTTCTAATGCAATCATTCCACCCCCAACAATCAAAATTGAAAGTTGGTTCAGTTTGAGAAAGACAGGGAACAGTTCGTTTGACGTAGCTACCTTGTTCATTTTAAGTTTATTTGAGCCTGAAGGCTAATGATATTTTGTTTTCCTATATAATTTGATTGCGTTTGGAGTGTATACGCAATAACCGTTTGTAAATAGTTGTTGATGCTTGTTTGAATTCCGATTGAGTAACGTTGTTCAGTTAAGCTATTTTTCCCTGGAGTAACAAATCCTTCTGCGGAAACAAATGGTATAAGCCACTGTTTTAACCGAAATTTACAAACCGCTTGAAGTCTAAGCCTATCTTTAAATTCCTGCTTTTTTGAAAAGTAGCGCACTTCATTTCTCACCCTGAGTTGCAGCACATGTTGTTCCGTTGCAATTTCAGTTCGGTATTGAAAAAACACTCTGTTTTCGGGAATTAATCTCCAACTTTCTTTGCGTTCAAACTGTCCAAAAAAAGCGTAACCGACTGCCAAAAAATGCTGGTTTTTCAATTTATTTTCGGCTGTTAACCGAATGAACGAAACCCTAGGCTTTAGTACAAAATGAGCATAGGTTCGCATTCCTCCATCTAGCATCACACTATTTTTTTCCGTAATTTGATGCTTCACACTTATACTAGCCCATAGATTTTCTGAATAATCCTCCTGTGCCCTGATAGACAACATTGGCCAACAAAATAGACCAACTACTACAACGACTTTCACTGTAAAGAATAGGCTAATTGTTCCAACCGTTGTTTGGCACGTAAACCAACAACTTCACCAATCACAATGACCGCAGGCGCTGGAACTTTGTTGTGCTCATATACCGATTTTATGGTGCTAATTTGTCCCGTAATTACCTGTTGACTGGGCAATGAACCTTTACTGATGATGGCAATATCGGTTGTCTGTTTACCAATCGTTTCGTATACGTGTACAATTTCGTTCAATTTGGATAAGCCCATTAATATCACAACGGTTCCGTCCACTTTAGCGATTAATTGCAATTCTGGGTTAAGTTTCCCGTTGGCTAGCGTTGCCGAAACAACATGAAAACTGTTGCTTATGCCTCGGTGCGTTACTGGAATTCCCGCCAATGCTGGTACAGCAATCGAACTGGAAATACCTGGAATAATTTTGGTGGTAATGCCAAACTTTTCTGCGTACGTAAGTTCTTCATATCCCCTGCCAAATACAAAAGAATCTCCCCCTTTCAAGCGCACTGCGTGTCCATATTTTTGTGCTGCTGTTACGAGTAGTTTATTGATTTCGTCTTGCGTAAAGGCTTTGTTTCCCAATCGTTTTCCAACAAATATTTTTACTGCGTCTGGCGCATAGTCTAGTAGTTTTACATTGACTAAAG